>NZ_JAAGPE010000020.1:0-67750 GCF_017104605.1 Burkholderia sp. Ac-20384
CCTGCAGCACGGTGTCGCGCACGTCGCATGCGTGCACGCGCAGGCCGGCGCGCAGCAGCGAGCGGGCGACGCCGAGGCCCATCGCGCCGAGGCCGATGACTCCAACATTTCGTGACATGGTCAACCTTGATCGATTCGGGAGAGGTTCGTGACAGCGGCGGCGCCTGCGGAGGCTGCGGCCGCGGGCTTCAGCAAATGCCGGCTTCCGCGAGACGGCGGGCGGCGTTGTACATGTGCGTGCGTGCCGCGTTGCGTGCGGCCATCGGGTCGCGCGCGCGGATCGCGTCGGCGATCGCTGCGTGCTCCTCGCGCACCTGGCGCGAGAAGTCCTCGCGCGTCGCTTCGTTGCGCCGCGTGACCTTCACGCCGGCTTCGAGGTACTGGTTCAGGAACTGCAGCGTCTTCAGGAAATACGGGTTGCCGGTGACGGCCGCGATCGTGCGGTGGAACGCGACGTCTTCCGCGACGCCGTCGCGCCCTTCGGCCACCGCATCGTCGATCTTGCGCAGCGCCTCGTCGATGTCGGCCATGTCTTCATCGGTGTGATTCAACGCGGCTTCGGCCGCGACCTCGGCCTCGATCGCGCGGCGCACCGCGAGCAGGTGCGGCAGCGAAGTGGCCTCGACTGCCTCCGCGTAGTCGATCCGCAGCGGCCGGATCGCGCCGTGCTGGTTCACGTACACGCCGCTGCCCTGGCGCGGCTCGACCACGCCTTCGTTCTTCAGCCGCGAGATCGCCTCGCGGATCACGGTGCGGCTCACGCCGAATTCCTGTGCGAGCACGGCCTCCGTCGGCAGCTTGCCGGTGGCGGAGAAACTGCCGACTTCGATCTGCTTGAGCAGTTGCTGCGCGACATGGTCGCTCATCGCACGGGCGGGAATTTTCTCGAACATGGTGCTCTGGTTTGTCAGGTTATGTGGTCATCATACAAATTTGAATGTACGACAGCATCCGGGATAACCCTCGGTTAACGGAAGGCAACGTCGGTTAAATTGATTGAAACCGGTTCCAGATTCGGGGATTCCGGCTCGCTGAGGGGTCCGGCCGACGTGGTGGCGGGACAGGCAGACGCCACATGTGGGCGTCGCCGGGCGATCGCCTGCCTCGCGTCCGCCGGCTGCTGCCGGCGGCGGGACACGGCGGACGCGTCAAAGACTCGAGCGGGACAGCGCCTGAGCCGCGGCCTTGATGCTGGTCTCGACGATCTGCCGCAGCGAAGGATTGGCCGAAAACGCGCTGTCCGGGCCGGCGATGCTGAGTGCCGCAATCACGGCGCCCCGGCTGTCCCGAACCGCTGCCGCACAGGAATCGATGCCGGCTTCGAGGCCTGAAAAACTCCATGCGCAGCCGTTGCCGCGCACCGCTTCGAGCGTGGCGTCCAGCGTCGTCCAGTCGGGCGCGTCGCGCTCGTCCGCGCGGTTCGCGTAGCGGGCGCGAAGCGCGGGGCCGTCGAGGTGGGCGAGCATGGCCAGCCCGGGCGTCGCGCGGTGCGCGGGAATCCGGCTGCCGACGCGAATGCGGCTGACGAGCGGCGTATCGGGCGTCTCGCGCAGCAGATAAACGATCTCCGCGCCTTCGAGCACCACGAGGTACGCGGAGAGGCCGGTCTTTTCGACGAGGCCGGGAAGAACCTGCCGCGCGCGTGCGGTGAGATCGGCATTGCCCAGCGCGCCGGCGGCGAGCGTCAGGAACGACATGCCGAGCCGGTACGATCCGCCCGATGGATGCGGTTCGATCAATTCCGCTGCCTCGAGCGAGTCGAGCAAGCGTTTTACCGTCACGCGGTTGACGTCGATTTGCCGCGCGATGTCGCTGAGATTGGCGGTCGAGCCGCCTTCCGCGATGAATCGCAGCAGGCGAAAGGCGCGCTCGACCGGTGACGGCGAGGCATCGGCTGATCGCGAGGCGTCAGGTTTGTCCGTTGTCATCTTTGTCGTTGAAAGCGTGTGCGGGGTTCAGGCCAGTGGAACCGACCAGGCATCGTATCCGTAGACCCAGTCGGCGTTGCCCCCGGTCTTCAGCCAGTTGTTGCCGCGCGAGCCGATCTGGATGCGCGCCGTCCGTTCCTGGCGGGCGCGTTCATATCGCGCCAGCGCCGCGGCGAGCGTGTCCGGCCCGGCGCCGGCCAACGCGCGCGACAGCACGACCGCATCCTCGATCGCCATGCCGGCGCCTTGCGCCATGAACGGCATCATCGGATGGCACGCGTCGCCGAGCAGCGCCATGCGCGGGCCGGTCCATTTCGGCAACGGATCGCGAATATACAACGCGGAAGCCAGCACCGTATCGCATGCGTCGAGCAGCGCACGCGCGTCAGGATGGAAATCGGCATACGCGCGCCGCAGCGCGTCGGGGTCGCCGGGCATGGTCCACGATTCGTGGGTCCAGTCCGGCTGCGACGTGGTGGCGAAGATGAAGATGTCGCGGCCGAGATTCAGCGGGAACGTGACGATCTGCAGATCGTCGGTGGGTCCCCACCATTTGACGAAGGCGCCAAGATCGCCGCCCTGGAGGCGCTCGGCCGGCACGACCGCCCGGTACGACACGATGCCGGTGAATTGCGGGTGTTCTTCGCCGAACAGGAACCGGCGCACGCCGGAATGGATGCCGTCCGCGCCCAGCAGCAGATCGAACGTGTGCGTGGCGCCGTCGTCGAGTGTCACCGTCGCGCCGTCGGCGGTCTGGTCGACGGCAACGGTGCGCTTGCCGAGGTGAAGCTCGCCGGGGAGCAGCACCTGCTCCAGCGCCGCCATCACATCCGCACGATGCATGGTCAGTTGCGGCGCGCCGTATTGGCGTTCCGCTTCATCCGACATCGCGAGTCGCGACGTGACCTCGCCGGTGTCCCACATGCGGCTGATGCGTGCGTTCGGCCGCGCGGCCGTTTCGCGCAGCTTCGCGCCGATGCCGAGGCCGTCCAGTGCGCGCACCGCGTTGGGCGTCAGGTTGATGTCGGCGCCGACGCGCCCGAAGCGCGCGGCCTGTTCGAACACGACGGGCTGGTGGCCCGCGCGACGCAGCGCGATTGCAGCCGCAAGCCCGCCGATGCCGCCACCCACGATTCCGATCTTCAGCATGTTGTCTCCTGCACGTTACCTTTGAAATGTTCAAAAATGAACATATAGATCTAAAATGAACGAACATGCTGCTACCGATTGCTCCGGATCGCAAGGAAAAGCTGCTGAGGTAAAACCCCGAGCGCGGTTGCGCGCGCCGTCGGCGACGCGATGAAGGGAGGGCGGAAAGGGGGGAGAAATGGCGATACCCCCGATGCCGGGCGTGGCGTCGGGGGCGCGTCGGTTTTACGGTGGGGCGGCAATGAGGCGATCGTGCGACTGCGCGACTGCGCGTCGTCGTCGCGGACGCTCGTTACCCGGAACGGAAGAAGGTTGCGGGCGGGGCGCTCGCGCCCGTCAGAAGCTGTGATGAATCCCGGTCAGCACCATCACCTGGTTGTTCGTGCTCGAAATGCCGGCGACGGACAACGCGGCGAATCCTCCCGGGTTGGTGTGCTCGACAATGCCCTGCAAGTAGAGCTGGGTCTGCTTCGACAGTGCGTAGAGGCATCCGAGACCGACCTGGGTCCAGCGATGCGCATCCAGCGTCGTGGTGTTGGCGCCGGCCGTCAACGTCGTGAATGGCGTGACCGACCATTCGGCGCCGGAATCGTAGGCCTGGTAGATGTCCGCGTGTTGTTTCGACTCCAGCTTGACCCGCGTATAGAGCGCATGCAGTTTGACGGGCCCCAGCGTATAGGCGCCGCCGGCGCCCCAGAATTCCGCCCGGTCGGCCACATAGCTCGCGGCGGTTTGCCCCTGGAACGTGCCCAGCGCCAGCGGTGCCAGCGCGAACGCCTGGTTGTGCTGGCGCTGGTAGAACGCCGCGACCTGCAACGGGCCGTGGTCATACATCAGCGCGGCGCTCCACGTGTTGCCGTGGCCGAAGTTGGTCGTGTTGCCGAACCCGAACAGCCCGGCGACGCTGACGCCGCCGTAGCTCGGCGAGCGGTACTTGACCGCGTTGTCGATCACCGACGTCGCGGAATTGGCGAGCCCGTCGACGTTGCCCGGATGGAACATGTTCCACGAGTTTCCCGCGTACGCATTGGCGAACGGCGTGAGGAAATCGAACGACAGCGCGCTCTGATGGCCGAGCGTCAAGGTCCCCAGCCGGTCGGAATCGAGGCCGACGTAGGCGCGCCGGTTGAACTCGGTGCCCGGGTTCACGAATGCGCCGGTATTCGTGAAGAAGCCGTTTTCCAGACGGAACACCGAACGCAATCCGCCGCCCAGATCCTCGGCGCCGGTGATGCCCCAGCGATCCGGCTGCATGTTGCTCTGGTTCGCCTTGAACAGCGCGTGCCCGCCGCTGTTGTTGACGTAGGCGACGCCGGAATCGAGGCTGCCGTACAGCGTCACGCTGCTTTGCGCCGAAGCGGCGCCGCTGACGGAAATGACAAGCAGTCCTACCAAACATGTTCTGTTCATTTTTGTTCAGGGGCGGTGGGGATCAGGTTGGTTGGTTTGAGTTTTATTGTTCCATACATGGAACATTGTGGCGTGTGCGGAACATTAGAACATCAAACCAATTGGCCTAGAACTCATGGTTTTTACCGAAATTTCGCGGATAAAACGACGATGATGAAAACCGCTTTTGTTTGAAAATGCTCTATGCAACAATGCCGTCCACGAATCAATGTTCCGCACATGGAACAAATTTGAACACCCCCGGATGTTGTCGCAGGTCCTTTGTCATTGGAACGAGTCATGCCTGAGCTGATCAATCCCGCAGGTTCACCGGAAGCGAATCGGGCGCTTCCCGACAGCCAGCGTCGCGTGTTTCTCAAGACGTCCGGTGCCGTCGCGATGACGGCGGCCCTCGCGCCGTCCGTGGCGATGGCCGGCGGATCGGCGGCGAAGCCCGTGGCGAACGAGTCGAACCCTGTGCCGTCCGCGCGATTCGATCTGCCGGCCGGCTACAACATCCTGTTCGTGCTCGTCGACCAGGAGCGCTATTTCGACGCATGGCCGATCAGCGTGCCGGGGCGGGAGCGTCTCGCCAGGAGCGGCATCAGTTTCATCAACCACCAGATTGCCGCCTGCGTGTGCTCGCCGTCGCGCTCGACCATCTATACGGGCCAGCACATGCAGCGCACGGGCGTGTTCGACAACGCGGGGCTGCCGTGGCAACCGGACATGCCGACGTCGATCCGGACCGTCGGTCACATGATGAAGGACGCCGGTTATCAGGCCGTGTACGTCGGCAAGTGGCATCTGAGCGCGACGATGCATGAATCGAATTCGCCGTACAACGCGCCGGTGGCCGACTACAACAAAGCGATGCGCGCGTACGGCTTCGACGATTACTTTGGCGTCGGCGACCTCGTTGGCTCCGCGCATGGCGGCTACAACTTCGACGGCGTGACCACCCAGGCCGCCATCAGCTGGATGCGCGAGCAGCGGCGCAATGCGGCCGGCGCGAAGCCGTGGATGCTCGCGGTCAACCTCGTGAATCCTCATGACGTGATGTGGCTCAACACCGACCCGTCGGGGCGGCCGAACGGGTCCGGGTTGATTCCGACGCGTCCGGCGCCGGATACGCAGCTATACGGTGCGCACTGGGACAAGGTGCCGCTGCCGGTGTCGCGCCGCCAGCCGCTCGCCGCGCCGGATCGGCCGAAGGCGCACGCGATGTATTCCGCCGCCCACGAGGCGCTGATCGGCAAGATCGAATTCGACGATGCGACGGTCAAGCGTTATCAGGATTACTACCTGAATTGCATACGCGACTGCGATCGGCACGTCGAGCGCCTGCTCGACGAACTGGACGATCTCGGCATCGCCGACAAGACGATCGTCGTGCTGACGTCCGATCACGGCGATCTGGCAGGCCATCACCAGATGATCGACAAGGGTGCGAACGCGTATCGGCAACAGAATCACGTGCCGATGATCGTCCGGCATCCGGCATTTCGCGGCGGGAAGTCGTGCCGCGCGCTCACTTCGCATCTCGATGTCGCGCCGACGCTCGTCGCGTTGACCGGCGCGCCGGCCGACAAGGTTGCGAGTGTCGTCGGCCCCGATGCGAAAGGGTCCAGCTTCGCTCATCTGCTCGCGCAGCCGGAACGGGCGAGCGTGCATGCGATCCGCGACGCGGCGCTGTTCAATTACGCGATGCTGCTTTACTACGACAGCGAATGGATGCTCGCCGAGTTCAGGACGATGCGGGACCGGGGCGTGCCGCCCGACGAGATGCACCGGCGGGCGGCCGCGTTGCAACCGGATCTGGCGCAGCGCGGCGCGATCCGCAGCGTGTTCGACGGCCGGTATCGGTTCAGCCGCTACTTTGCGCTATCGAATTTCAACGAGCCGGATACGCTCGCCGATCTGACGGCCGCCAATGACCTCGAGCTGTTCGATCTTCATACCGATCCGGACGAGATGCACAACCTGGCGATGCGTCCGGACCTGCACGGCGCGTTGATGGTGGAGATGAATGCCAAACTCAATCGGCTGATCCGGGAGGAAGTCGGTCAGGACGACCTGTCGAGCCTGCCGTTCAAGGACGGCAGGCTGCAGTTTCAATTCAGGGCGCACGCCTGACGAAGTGACGCGGCCAGGCCGGTCGGCGCGTGTCAGTCGATCGTGTCCTCGGCCGGCGCCGCCGCTTCTGCCGCGGTGCCGCCTTCCGCCGCGTCCCCGCCGCGTTCCCGGTAGGTCGCCGGCGGCACGCCGAACTGCTTGCGGAACTCGCGCCCGAGGTGCGACGCATCGGCGAACCCGCAGCTCGACGCGATATCGGCCACCGTGCGGTCCGAGCTCGTCAGCAGCCACGCGGCCGTGCGCAGCCGCACCTGCTTCGCGAACGCCTGCGGGCTCTTGCCCGTTTCGGCCTTGAACAGCCGCTCGAGCTGCCGCGTCGACAAATCGAGCTTGCTCGCGAGCTCGTCGAGCGACAGCGCACGCCCGACATGCTGTTCCATCAGAAGAATCGCGCGCTTGACCTTCGGGTGCGTCGCCGGCTCGAGGCCCGGCGGATGCGGCTGCGGCGCGTTGCCTTTCTGCATCTCGCCGACCAGCAGGATGCGCAGCGCCTTCTGCACGGTCGCGTGATCGAAGTGGCGCAGCAGGATCGCGGCGGCGACGTCGATCGACGCACGGCCGCCCGAACAGGTGATGCGGCGCCGGTCGATCACGAACAGCCGGTCGGCGATCAGCAGGTCGGGGTCGGCGGCCGGAAAGCGCTCGATGAAATCCCAGTAGTGGAACCAGCTCACGCAGGTGCGGTAGCCGTCGAGCACGGCGGCGCGCATCAGCGTGAACACGCCGGTGCAGATGCCGACGACTGTCGCGCCGCCCGCCGCCGAGCGGCGGATGAAGTCGAGCGTCTCGGGGCCCGCCTGCGGCCCCGAATGCAACAGCCCGCCCACCACCACCACATAGTCGAACGGCTCGGCGCCGTCGAACGTTTCCCACGGCGTGATCTGGATCCCGCAGCTCGCGCGCACCGGTGCGAGGGTTTCGCCGATCACGCTCCACGCGCAGCGCACGGGCTTGCTGTAGTCGCCGTCGTCCGCCGACAGCCGCAGCATGTCGACGAAGCCCGAGAAGGCCGTCAGCGTGAAGTTCGGCAGGAGCACGATGCCGAAGCGGATACGCCGCGGCGCGGGTTCTGCGAGGGGGGAAGCGGGTACGTCGGTTGTCATCGCGGCCAATCTCTTCACGCCGGGCGGGCGGTCTCACTCAGTCTGTTGATACGGGTGATGCGGGTACGGCAGTCGGGCGCGGCCGGGCGGCGCGGATGTAGCCAGCGTCGCTGATCGGTTCCGGCCCGACTTGTGGTTTTCCGTCGCGAACCATCGCCAAAACGCACTTTCGGGGCCGCCGAAGTGGTGCTTGGCGGCGGTATCCCACGTCGATGCCGTTTTTGTTCTATCGGCCGATTTTACGCTTTGATGTACTGACGCCAACGTCATTTCACGTGTGTCCCACCCAGAGGAAGCCAGATGAACGTCAGCGTCTTCGACCTGTTCAAGATCGGCATCGGCCCGTCCAGTTCGCATACGGTCGGCCCGATGATCGCCGCGTGCCGCTTCGCGTCGCACGTGGAGGACGCGAACCTGCTCGGTTTCGTGCGCCGCGTGCGGGTCGAACTATACGGCTCGCTCGGCGCGACCGGCAAGGGCCACGGCACCGACAAGGCCGTGCTGCTCGGTCTCGAGGGCCACCTGCCCGACACGATCGATCCGGACCTGATCGAGCCGCGGCTCGCCGCGATCCGCGCGGAGAAATCGCTGTCGCTGCTCGGCAAGCAGACCGTCCGCTTCGAGGAAAAGGAGCACATCGGCTTCTATCGCAAGCTGATGAGCGGCACGAGCATCGTGCATCCGAACGGAATGCGCTTCCAGGCCTTCGACGAGCACGGCCAGCTGCTCGTCGAGAAAGAGTATTACTCGGTCGGCGGCGGCTTCGTCGTGAACCGCGACGGCGATCGCGTGAACGGCGTGCGCGCGGCGGTCGAGGTGCCGTATCCGTTCCGCACCGGCGACGACCTGATGCGCCAGTGCCGCGAGCACGGGCTGTCGATCGCCGAGCTGATGATGCGCAACGAATCCGCGCTGCGCCCCGCCGACGAAGTGCGCGCCGGGCTGCTCGCGATCTGGCGCACGATGGCCGCCTGCGTCGAGCGCGGCTGCAAGGTCGAGGGCGACCTGCCGGGCCCGATGCGCGTGAAGCGCCGCGCGGCCGAGCTGAACGCCCGCCTGCGCGAGCGTTCGGAAGAGTCGCTGCGCGACCCGCTGTCGATGCTCGACTGGGTCAACCTGTATGCGATGGCCGTCAACGAGGAGAACGCGGCGGGCGGCCGGGTCGTCACCGCGCCGACCAACGGCGCGGCCGGCGTGATTCCCGCCGTGCTGCACTACTACGTGAAGTTCGTGCCGGGCTCGAACGAAGCCGGCATCGTCGAATTCCTGATGACGGCTGCGGCGATCGGGATCATCTACAAGGAAACGGCGTCGATCTCCGGCGCGGAAGTCGGTTGCCAGGGCGAAGTGGGCGTCGCGTGCTCGATGGCGGCCGCCGCGCTCGCCGCCGTGATGGGCGGCACGCCCGACCAGGTCGAGAACGCGGCCGAGATCGGCATGGAGCACAACCTCGGGATGACCTGCGACCCGGTCGGCGGGCTCGTGCAGATCCCGTGCATCGAGCGCAACGCGATGGGTGCGATCAAGGCGCTGAACGCATCACGCATGGCGCTGAAGGGCAATGGCCAGCACTACGTGTCGCTCGATTCGGTCATCAAGACGATGCGCGAGACGGGCGCCGACATGAAGACGAAATACAAGGAAACGTCGCGCGGCGGTCTGGCCGTGAACGTCATCGAATGCTAAACGAAGGATCGCTAACATGAGCCGCTACTCGATATTCAGCCTGTTCCGCAACGGCCTCTCGTATCACGAGAACTGGGAAAAGCAGTGGAAGAGCCCGGAACCGAAGAAGGAATACGACGTCGTGATCGTCGGCGGCGGCGGCCACGGCCTCGCGACCGCGTACTACCTCGCGAAAGAGCACGGGATCACGAACGTCGCGATCCTCGAGAAGGGCTGGATCGGCGGCGGCAACACCGCGCGCAACACGACGATCGTGCGCTCGAACTATCTGTGGGACGAATCGGCCGCGCTGTACGAGAAGGCGATGAAGCTGTGGGAAGGGCTGTCGCAGGACCTGAACTACAACGTGATGTTCAGCCAGCGCGGCGTGATGAACCTGGCCCACACGCTGCAGGACGTGCGTGACACCGAGCGCCGCGTGAACGCGAACCGGCTGAACGGCGTCGACGCCGAATTCCTGACGCCCGCGCAGATCAAGGAAATCGAGCCGACCATCAACCTGAACAGCCGCTACCCGGTGCTCGGCGCATCGATCCAGCGCCGCGCGGGTGTGGCCCGCCACGACGCGGTGGCCTGGGGCTTCGCACGCGGCGCGGACCGCGCGGGTGTCGACATCATCCAGAACTGCCAGGTGACGGGCATTCGCCGCGAAGGCGGCGCAGTCGTCGGTGTTGATACGGTGAAGGGCTTCATCAAGGCGAAGAAGGTGGCGGTGGTCGCGGCCGGCAACACGACGACGCTCGCCGACATGGCCGGCGTGCGCCTGCCGATCGAAAGCCACCCGCTGCAGGCGCTGGTGTCCGAGCCGATCAAGCCGGTCGTCAACTCGGTGATCATGTCGAACGCGGTGCACGCGTACATCAGCCAGTCCGACAAGGGCGACCTCGTGATCGGCGCCGGCATCGACCAGTACACGGGCTTCGGCCAGCGCGGCAGCTTCCACATCATCGAAAGCACGCTGCAGGCGATCGTCGAGATGTTCCCGGTGTTCTCGCGCGTGCGGATGAACCGCCAGTGGGGTGGCATCGTCGACGTGTCGCCGGACGCGTGCCCGATCATCACCAAGACCGACGTGAAGGGCCTCTATTTCAACTGCGGCTGGGGCACCGGCGGCTTCAAGGCGACGCCCGGCTCGGGCTGGGTGTTCGCACACACGATCGCCCGCGACGAACCGCATCCGCTGAACGCGCCGTTCGCGCTCGACCGTTTCTACACGGGCCACCTGATCGACGAGCACGGCGCCGCCGCCGTCGCGCACTGAACGAGGAGAAAGAAACATGTTGCTGATCGAATGTCCGTGGTGCGGGCCGCGCGCCGAATCCGAGTTCTCGTGCGGCGGTGAGGCCGACATCGTGCGCCCCGTGAACAACGAGAACATGACCGACCGCGAATGGGGCGAATACGTGTTCATGCGCGAGAACAAGCGCGGGCTGCACAAGGAGCAATGGCTGCACGCGCAGGGCTGCCGCCGCTGGTTCAAGGCCACGCGCGACACGGTGACCTACGATATCAAGGGCTACGAAAAGTTCGGCGGCGACGCTGCCGGCAACGCACACGAAGAGGGCACGAGCAAATGAGCCAGAAAGACCGCCTCGGCACCGGTGGCCGCATCAATCGCGCGATCCCGTTGACTTTCACGTTCAACGGCCGCACGTATCAAGGCTTCCAGGGCGACACGCTCGCGTCCGCGCTGCTCGCGAACGGCGTGCACTTCGTCGCGCGCAGCTTCAAGTACCACCGTCCGCGCGGGATCGTGACGGCCGACGTCGCGGAACCGAATGCCGTCGTGCAGCTCGAATCGGGCCCGTACACGGTGCCGAACGCACGCGCGACCGAGATCGAGCTGTACCAGGGGCTCGTCGCGTCCAGCGTGAACGCGGAGCCGACGCTCGAGAACGACAAGTACGCGATCAACCAGAAGCTGTCGCGCTTCCTGCCGGCCGGCTTCTACTACAAGACGTTCATGTGGCCGCGCAACATGTGGCCGAAGTACGAAGAGAAGATCCGCGAAGCAGCCGGCCTCGGCAAGGCGCCGGAAGCGCTCGACGCCGATCGCTACGACAAGTGCTACGCGCATTGCGACGTGCTCGTGGTCGGCGGTGGCCCGTCGGGCCTCGCGGCTGCGCATGCGGCGGCCACGGCCGGCGCGCGCGTGATCCTCGTCGACGACCAGCGCGAACTCGGCGGCAGCCTGCTGTCGTGCCGCGCCGAGATCGACGCGAAGCCCGCGCTGCAGTGGGTCGAGAAGATCGAGGCCGAACTGCGCAAGCTGCCCGACGTGACGATCCTGTCGCGCAGCACCGCGTTCGGCTACCAGGACCACAACCTCGTGACGGTCACGCAGCGCCTGACCGATCACCTGCCGGTGTCGATGCGCAAGGGTACGCGCGAACTGCTGTGGAAAGTCCGCGCGAAGCGCGTGATCCTCGCGACCGGCGCGCACGAGCGGCCGATCGTGTTCGGCAACAACGACCTGCCGGGCGTGATGCTCGCGGGCGCGGTGTCCACCTACGTGCATCGCTTCGGCGTGCTGCCGGGCCGCGACGCGGTCGTGTTCACGAACAACGATCGCGCGTACCAGACCGCGCTCGACCTGAAGGCGTGCGGCGCGAAGGTGACGGTCGTCGATTCTCGCGCATCGTCGAACGGCGCGCTGCCGGCCGCCGCGAAGCGGCAGGGCGTGACGGTGATGAGCGGCGCGGTCGTGACGGGTGCATCGGGCAAGTGGCGCGTATCGTCGGTCGACGTCGCGTCGATCTCGAACGGCCAGGTGGGCGGCAAGCTGCAGACGCTGCCGTGCGACCTCGTCGCGATGTCGGGTGGCTTCAGCCCCGTGCTGCACCTGTTCGCGCAGTCGGGCGGCAAGGCCTGCTGGAACGACGAGAAGGCGTGCTTCCTGCCGGGCAAGCCCGTGCAGGCGGAAGCGAGCATTGGTGCCGCGGCCGGCGAATTCGGCCTGGCGCGCGCGCTGCGACTCGCGGTCGATGCAGGCGTGGAAGCCGCGAAAGCGGCGGGCTTCACGGCTGCGCAGCGCGCGGTCGCGCCGCAGGTCGCGGAAGCCGTCGAAGGCGCACTGCAGCCGCTGTGGCTGGTCGGCAGCCGCGAAGCCGCGGCGCGCGGGCCGAAGCAGTTCGTCGACTTCCAGAACGACGTGTCGGCCGCGGACATCCTGCTGGCCGCACGCGAAGGCTTCGAGTCGGTCGAGCACGTGAAGCGCTACACGGCGATGGGCTTCGGCACCGACCAGGGCAAGCTCGGCAACATCAACGGGATGGCGATCCTCGCGGGGGCGCTCGGCAAGACGATTCCGGAAACGGGCACGACGACGTTCCGCCCGAACTACACGCCGGTGTCGTTCGGCACGTTCGCGGGCCGCGAGCTCGGCGATTTCCTCGACCCGATCCGCAAGACCTGCGTGCACGAGTGGCACGTCGAGCACGGTGCGCTGTTCGAGGACGTCGGCAACTGGAAGCGGCCGTGGTACTTCCCGAAGAACGGCGAGGATCTCCATGCGGCCGTGAAGCGCGAATGCCTGGCGGTGCGCAACAGCGTCGGCATCCTCGATGCATCGACGCTCGGCAAGATCGACATCCAGGGCCCGGACGCCGTGAAGCTGCTGAACTGGATGTACACGAACCCGTGGAACAAGCTCGAAGTGGGCAAGTGCCGCTACGGGCTGATGCTCGACGAGAACGGGATGGTGTTCGACGACGGCGTGACGGTGCGCCTCGCCGACCAGCATTTCATGATGACGACCACGACGGGCGGCGCGGCGCGCGTGCTCACGTGGCTCGAACGCTGGCTGCAGACCGAATGGCCCGACATGAAGGTACGGCTGTCGTCGGTCACCGATCACTGGGCGACGTTCGCGGTGGTCGGCCCGAAGAGCCGCAAGGTCGTGCAGAAGGTGTGCCAGGACATCGACTTCGGTAATGAAGCATTCCCGTTCATGAGCTACCGGAACGGCACCGTCGCGGGCGCGAAGGCGCGCGTGATGCGGATCAGCTTCTCCGGCGAGCTCGCCTATGAAGTGAACGTGCCGGCGAATGCGGGCCGCGCGGTGTGGGAAGCGCTGATGGCGGCCGGTGCCGAGTTCGACATCACGCCGTACGGCACCGAGACGATGCACGTGCTGCGCGCGGAGAAGGGCTACATCATCGTCGGCCAGGATACCGACGGCTCGATCACGCCGTACGACCTCGGGATGGGCGGCGTCGTCGCGAAGTCGAAGGACTTCCTCGGCAAGCGTTCGCTCGCGCGCTCGGACACCACCAAGGAAGGCCGCAAGCAGTTCGTCGGCCTGCTGACCGAGGACGAACAGTTCGTGCTGCCGGAAGGCGCGCAGATCATCGCGAAGGACACGCAGGTGTCGGCGGTCGATCCGACGCCGATGATCGGCCACGTGACGTCGAGCTACTACAGCCCGATCCTCAAGCGCTCGATCGCGCTTGCAGTGGTGAAGGGCGGCCTGAACAAGATGGGCGAGAGTGTCGTGATTCCGCTGGCCAACGGCAAGCGCATCACCGCGAAGATCTCGAGCCCGGTTTTCTACGATACCGAAGGGGTGCGTCAGCATGTGGAATGAAACCAGAAACCAGACGCAGGTGGCGGGCGCAGGCGGCGTGACGCTTGAATCGCCGTTCGTCGGCGCGGCCGACGTGCTGAAGCCGCACCAGGCGCGCGCCTCGAAGAAGTTCACGCTGCGCGAGCGGCCGTTCCTCGATCTCGTCAACGTGCGCGGCGAGTTGAGCGATCCGGCGTTCGTCAGCGCGTTCGAGCGCGTGGTCGGCTGCCGGCCGCCCGCGGCGCCGAACACGGTCGCGCGCGGTGCCGAGTACGACGTGCTTTGGCTCGGCCCGGACGAGTGGCTCGTGCGCTCGAACGGGCCCGTGCAGGCCGGCGTGCTGGAGGCGCAGCTCGCGGAGGCCGTGCAGGGTTCGTACGCGGCGGCCGTCGATGTCGGCAGCGGCTATACGGTGGTCGAGATCAGCGGCGAACGCGTGCGCGACGTGCTCTCGCGCGGCTGTCCGCTTGATCTCCATCCGCGTGCGTTCAAGCCGGGCCAGTGTGCGCAGTCGCACTACTTCAAGTCGTCGATCGTGCTGATCCCGACCGGTGACGATGCATTCGAGATCGTCCTGCGTCGCAGCTTCGCCGACTATTTCGTGCGCATCATGCTCGACGCGGCCGCGCCGCTCGCATCATGAAGCCGTTCGACGAACCGTTCGTGGCGATCGACACGCCGCGCCTGCGCGGGCGCGGCTGGAGCGTGTTCGTCGACGAACTGAAGGTGCCCGCGCGGATCGGCATTCATGCGCACGAGCATGAAGCGCCGCAGCCGATCGTGATCGATGCAAGGCTCGGCTATCGGTGCGAGCCGAGTGAGCAGGGCGAGTGGATCGATTACGACGGCTATTGCGCGCGCCTTGCGGCTTTCTTGTCGCACAAGCCGCATACGCGGTTGCTCGAGACGCTCGTTGCCGATATCGCGGTGCTGTCGTTCCGTGAGTGGCCGGCGCTGGAGTCGCTGACGCTGTCGGTGTACAAGCCGAAGATCCGGCCCGGCACGAAGCGCGTCGGTGTGTCGCTCGACTGGACGCGTGGGGATTATTTGCGGTGGACGGGGGCGGCGGGGCAGTTTTGATGCGGGATGCCACGGCAAGCCGGTGCGTCTGGTTTGCCGAGCGAATCTCTTTGTTCCTGAAATATGAGAACAATGGGTGTGCGGTGAATGTAATCGGCTTTGTTCCTGAAATATCGGAACAATGAGACGTTCACCCCCCCGTCACGTATAACGCGAGCGCTCTTGGGCGACCAGCTTCGGACCCGCTCCAGCAGCTTGCGCTGGCCTTGCCGGCCCATGTTCGCGGTGCCGTCCTCTACACGCCATGCCGGCGGCAATACCATTGCCGGCACGGCCTGTGCCAATCCCCGTCGAACTTCCGCTGACCGCTTTTCGATGTTTCCCACGTACTATTCGGCATTGGGAAAAATTCACGAAGACCATCGGGAAGGCGATGATGAAACGCGCTGTGATGTGCGCTGTTGCCGCTTTGGCGCCGCTTGTCGCGCATGCAGGGTGCAGTGAGAACCTCCAGAACTGGTCGGCGCAACTCCATCCCGGCCGTACGCTGGATGCTACGCACGCGGTTTGCAAGGTCTGGCCCGCGAACGAGGCGCTGACGATCGGGGCGTTACCCCTGATGCAGAAAGACGGCAGCGACGGGCCGAACGTCGTTGACATCGAAGTAGTGGTTGCCGACACGGCTACGGGTGCGATAGTCGCGCATCGGTTTCAGCGATCGGCGATTCACTACGCCGAGGACCACTATTTTGAGGGCATCGAACTCGACACGGCGCGCTATCAGCTGACCCCCACTCAACGTGCCTTCGGCGTGCGCCTCAAGTCGTCTGGCGGGCCGCCCGCGGATATGTCAGGTATTGCAACGCTGAGTCTCTATTTGATCGATGGGCAGCATTTGCGCACCGTGTTGGATCGACTAATCGTGAGCGATTGGACGGGCGACCGTGATGGCCCTTGTACAAGCACTTCAGAGACGTCACGCACACTCGCACTCGGCCCGGCAGGCACGCAAGGCTATGCCGTTTTGCGGGTCAGCGAAAAGTACGTCGAGCGCGTGAACCGGCTCGAAGTCGATAGATGCTCGGGTCACACGTCACCCGCTCAACGCCGCAACATGACACTCGACTATCGCGATGGCACGTACCGGATACCGGATGCCATGCGAAATACCGATTGATCCGTTGCCTCCGCTTCGCCCTTCCCCCGTTCCGTTCGAAGTGACAGGTGGTGAGCAATGAGAGGTTCAGTCTTTGGCGGACATCGCGCGGATCACCTGCGATAGCTGCGATGCCGTTCAGGCGTGTCGCAGCTATCGCCCCGCGCGACAGCCTCAAGCCGCAGCTACCCCACCCAACGCCGGATAGTCGACATACCCGCGCGCATCGCCACCAAAGAACGTTTCGCGCCGCGCGTCGTTCATCGGCGCGCCGGTCTTCACCCGCGTCACGAAATCCGGATTCGCCAGCACCATCTGCCCGTACGCTTCGAGATCGGCCAGCCCCGACTTCAGGTCGTCGCCGATCGCGTCGCGCGGGCGGCCCGGGCGGTTCAGGATCAGCATGCCGCTCCAGCGCGCGCGCAGGTCGGCCAGCAGCGCCTCGTCGCCGTGATGCATCACGTGCAGGTACGCGAGGCCGAGCCGGTCGAGTTCCGTTACCAGATAGCGATTCAGGTCCGGCCCTTGCTCGCCTTCATCGACACCACCCAGCGTCGCGCGAGGAGACAAGCGGATCGCCGTGCGGTCGGCGCCGATCTCGTCGGCGATCGCCGTCGCGACCTCGATCGCGAAGCGGGCGCGGTTCTCGATCGATCCGCCGTACACGTCGGTGCGTGTGTTCGCATTCGGCGAGAAGAACTGCTGGACAAGATACCCGTTCGCGCCGTGGATCTCGACGCCGTCGGCACCGGCCTCGATCGCGCGGCGTGCCGCGGTGCGGAAGTCCTCGACGGTCGCGCGCACTTCCTCGGTCGTCAATGCGCGCGGCACCGGGATGTCCTGCATGCCCTTCACCGTGAACATCTGCGCACCCGGTGCGATCGCCGAAGGCGCGACGCCCTGCCGGTGATGCGGCGTATTGTCCGGATGCGACATGCGCCCGACGTGCATCAGCTGGATGAAGAGGCGGCTGCCGCGCGCATGCACGGCGTCGCTGATGGCCTTCCAGCCGGCGACGTGCGCGTCGGTGTAGATGCCGGGCGTGGTGAGATAGCCCTGCCCGTCGTCGGAAGGCTGCGTGCCCTCGGTGACGATCAGGCCGAGGCTCGCGCGCTGGGCATAGTATTCGGCGGCCCATTCGCCGGGCGTGCCGTCGAAGGCGGCGCGGCTGCGCGTCATCGGCGCCATGACGAGGCGGTTTTGCAGCGTATAGCGGCCCACGCGGGCCGGGGTGAACAGCTGGCTCATGATGCGTTGCTCCTCGAGATTCGGGATAGCGGCGCCGGGTCGGTGCCGCCTCGGGCGCCGGCCGCGCACGGGTGTGCCGACCTCGCCTCCACGCATCCATCATCCATTGCTTCCTTTTCGGGATAAACCGGGTAATCTGGATAACATTGATCCATTAGCGGGGCAATGAGCATGGAACTGCTGAACGACATGGCGCTGTTCGTCGAAGTCGTGAAAGCAAAGGGCTTTCGCAGCGCGGCCGAGACGCTGGGGATGCCGAACTCGACGTTGTCGCGGCGCATCGGCGCGCTGGAGAAGGCGATCGGGTTGCGGCTGCTGCATCGCACGACGCGCCGGATCGAACTGACCGAGGCCGGCCAGCTTTACTTCGAGCGCTGCAAGCGCATCGTCGATGAGGCGCGGCTCGCGCATGAGCAGCTCGGCGGCCTGCTGGCGGAGCCGACCGGCGTGCTGCGCGCGTCGTTTCCGGTCGATTTCGCGGTGGTCATTCTGGCGCCGCTGCTCGTCGAATTTGCGAACCGCCATCCGAAGCTGAGCTTCGATTACGAACTGACGTCGCGGCGCGTCGACCTGGTGAGCGAACCGTTCGACGTGGCGATCCGCATGGGCCCATCCGAGGATTCGCAACTGATCGCGCGGCGGATCGCAACGCTCCGGAACTACCTGTATGCATCGCCCGGCTATCTTGCTCGCGCGGGCGAGCCGCAACAACCGGAAGACCTCGCCACGCACGCGTGCCTCGGCCTGCAGCGGAGCGGGTCATGGACGCTGCACGATGGCACGCGTTCCGTTGCGGTGCCGGTGAGCAGCCGTTTCGGTGCGAACAGCGTCGGCATGCTGCGGCGCCTGGCCACGCTCGACGCGGGCATCATCGTGCTGTCCGAGGCGATCGTCGCGGACGATCTGGCCGCCGGCCGGCTGCGCCGCGTGATGCCCGATTGGGAAGGCGAGCCGATTCCGGTCTATGCGATGACGGAAACGCGGCTGCTGCCCGCGAAGACGCAGCATTTCATCGAGTTTCTGCGGGAGCGTTTCGCACAGGCATGACGGGCGGGTATCCGTTCGTCGTTCAGTTCTGCGCCGGTTGCGGCGCGTCCAGCTGCGCTTCCCATTTCTTCAGGATGCGCACGCGTGCCTGGCTGAAATCGACCCAGCAGCTCATCCGCGCGTCTTCCGGGATCATCTGCTGCGGATTGGCGGCTTTCACGTAGTCGCAGGTGTCGTCGGCGAAGCGGGTCCAGCTTGCCTGCGACTTCGCGAGCGCGCTGGCGGCATCGGGGTTGCGCTGCTTGAGCTTGCGCTCGAGCGACCGGTATGCGCGTTCGACGGCCTGGTTGTTCTGGTCGAGTATGCAGATCCGCACGTTGCTCATCGTCGGGCCGTGTTGCTCGCAATCGACGGCGGCAAACGTGGTGGTGTGGCCGATCGCCAGCGCGGCGACGGCAAGGAAGCGGGGGGCGTGGCGCATGCGCGTCGAACGAAACCGGGATCAGTTGTTGCGGGCCGCTGTCGGGCTCGTCTTGTCGCTGACCGGCACCATGCGGCCGTTCGTATCATTCGAGGGGTTCGCGGGTTTCGCGTCGTCGTCCGGTTCGAGCACGAAGCGGAACGAATCGACGCGCTGCATCACCTTCGCCGCATACGCGCTCGAACCGCCGCTGTAGCTCCTCAGTCCGGCCCGCACGTCGCCGCCGGCCGCCCTTACGTAGCCCGACAGGATCGCCGACCCGACTTCGACGTTCGCGTTCGGTTCGGTCAGGTCCTTCACGTTGCGCACCAGGCCGCGGTGCGCGGCCGGCACGACCTGCATCAGCCCGGTCGCGCCATGCTGGCCACGTGCCTTTTCCTGGAAGCGCGATTCGATCGAAATAATGGCGTAAACGAGGGCGGGAGGCAGCGAATATTTCGTCGCAGTGACGCTCACGATATCGGCAAGCTTCGCGGCCCGCTCCTTCGCGACACCGAATTTCTTCGTCAGGTAGGACGTGATGCGGCGGTTTGCTTCGTTCGGCTGATCGTTGGTGTCGGCGAGCGGCGCGGATGCGACGGACGGCGCCGATGCGGCCGCTTCGGGCGCGGACGCAGGCAGTGCGGACGCCTGCTGCGCCGATGCCTGTTGCGCGATACCGAGCGAAAGCACGATCAGCCAGAGAAACCGTCGCATGGTGGAGTGAGGGAATTGGAAGGCGCCTAGTATATCGGCCAATCGCGGCGGGTGGTCGAGTGCCGGTTCGAATGAAAGCGGCATGTAGGCTTGTGTCGACTCGCGTCGGGCGGCGAGCCGATCGTTGCGCGGACACGCATCGGAGTCCGGATGAACGTCGCCGAGCGCTGCGTTTCGGTCGTTTTTACATGCACCTGTGCGCGACAGGATGTGGCCCCGCGCGCACGACGCCCATTACGCACGCCGTGCGGCCGCCACCCGTGCAATCGCGCCGATCGCATCGCTGACGAGCACCGCGAGCAGCCCGACGATCACGCCGCCCTGCAGCACGAACGCGGTGTTCGACGTCTGCAGGCCCGCGATGATCACGTCGCCGAGCCCGCGCGCGGCGACCGTCGAGCCGATCGTGGCAGTGCCGAGATTGATCACGACCGCGAGCCGCACCCCGTTGACGATCACCGGAAACGCGAGCGGCAGCTCGACCGACACCAGTTGCTGCCAGCCGCTCATCCCCATCCCGCGCGCGGCATCGACGACGTCGCGCGGCACGTCCTCGAGCCCGGCGATCGTGCTTTCGAACACGGGCAGGAGGCCGTACAGCACGAGCGCAATCAGCACGGGCTTCAAGCCGAAGCCGACGGCCGGCACCGCGAGCGCGAGCACCGCGACGGGCGGGAAGGTCTGGCCGATGTCGACGACGCTGCGCGCGACCGGCAGGAAATCCGCACCCCACGGCCGCGTGACCGCGATGCCGGCCGCGACCGCAACGATCGTGCCGATCACGCTCGACAACGCGACCGTGCCGAGATGCGCGAGCGTGAGGTCGAGCAGGCTCGCGCGATCGTAGATGACCGGTGCGCCGTTGTCCGCGAACGGCGCGAACAAGCCTTGCAGCCATGCGGGGCGCAATAGCAACACGAGCAGCAGCGCGAGCGCCGCCGCGCGCGCGACAGTCGCAAGAAGCGTCAATCGCTTGGGCTGCACGCTGCTGCGCGTCGTCATGCGGGCTTCCTTGCGTGCGCGCGGATCGCGTCGAGCGTGATGCGACGCGTGTTGTGGCCGTCGCCAGCTTCGACCGGCAGCACATCGACACCGCGCCACAGCAGCTCGGACACGGCATCGCGCAGCGTGCGCGTCGCGGCAATCGGTTCGCCGTCGGCATGGCCGGGTTCGGCCACCGCGTCGATCGGCGTCAGCGCGAGCAGGCGCAGTGGCCGGTCGACGCCTGCGACGAGCTGCTCGACGACGCCGGCCGCCGGCTTGCCGAGAATCTCGGCCGGCGAAGCGACCTGCAGCAGCCGGCCGCCGTCCATCACCGCGATCGTGTCGCCGAGCTTCAGCGCTTCCTCGATATCGTGCGTGACGATCACGACGGTGATGCCGAGGCGGCGCTGCAGCGCGAACAGGTCGTCCTGCGCCTTGTTGCGGATGATCGGATCGAGCGCGCCGAACGGCTCGTCCATCAGCAGCATCGCGGGCTCGGCCGCGAGCGCGCGCGCAACGCCGACGCGTTGTTGCTGGCCGCCCGACAGTTCGTGCGGCAGCTTGTCCGCGAACTCGGCCGGTGCGAGATGAAACAGGTCGAGCAATTCGTTCACGCGCGCATCGATGCGATCGGCCGGCCAGCCGAGCAGGCGCGGCACGGTCGCGATGTTGCGCGCGACGCTCCAGTGCGGAAACAGCCCGTGCCCCTGGATCGCATAGCCGATGCCGCGACGCAACTGTTCGGGCGCAACGGTGGCCGTATCGACGCCGTCGATGCGGATCGTGCCGCTGGTGGGCGCGATCAGCCGGTTGATCATGCGCAGCAGCGTCGACTTGCCGCTGCCCGATGCACCGACGAGCGCGGTGATCGTGCCGCGTTTCATCGTCAGCGAGACGTCGTCGACGGCGACGATATCGCCGAAGCGTTTGCCCGCACGTTCGATCTCGATCATCCTGCACGCCCCTTCGCGAGCGTGGTCGCGGCTTCGAATATGACGGCCGCCACCAGCGCGAGCGCGATCGTCGGGATCGCGCCGAGCAGCACGAGATCGGCGGCCGATTGCCCGATCCCCTGGAAGATGAAGGTGCCGAAGCCGCCGCCGCCGATCAGCGCGGCGACCGCGGTCAGCCCGATGTTCTGCACGAGCACGATGCGCACGCCGCTCAGGATCACCGGCAGCGCGAGCACGAGATCGACGCGCAGCAGCCGCTGCGCGCGCGTCATGCCCATCGCGCGCGCCGCTTCGGTGACGTGCGGCGGCACTTGGCCGAGCCCGACCACGACGCTCGACGCGATCGGCAGCAACGAATACAGGAACAGCGCGAGCACGGCAGGAGCCACGCCGATGCCGCGGATGCCGAGCGCAGCCGCGAGCGGCACGTGTGCGGCGAGCAGACCGAGCGGCGCCATCATCAGCCCGTACATCGCGATGCTGGGGATCGTCTGCACGATGTTGAGCACGGGCATCGCGACGGTACGCACCGCAGCGATGCGCGCACAGGCGATGCCGAGCGGCACGCCCGCGATGAGTGCGGCGGCCACCGAGCCGCCTGCGAGCGACACGTGCCGGATCGCCTCGATCCAGAAGTCGTCGCTGCGCACCGCGTATTCGCGCATCACGGAGAGACCGTCCCACCAGCCGCTCGCGAGCGGCACCGAAATCGCTGCTATCGCGACGACGAGCGCGGCGAGGCGCCGCCACGGGCCGAATGCGAGCCGTGCGAGCGCGTCCGCGACGAGCACGGCCCACGCGAACAGCAACAGCCAGACGCCGGAGGAGGGCGACACGCGGGCGAGCGTGTCGTCAGGTGCAACGACGTGCGTCGCGGCCGCACCGACCGCGTACGCGAGCGTCGCGAGCCACGCGCAGCCGGCCACGAGCCGCCAGGCGGGGCGGCTTGCCGTCATCGCCCATAGCGCGCCGACGATCCACAGCGCGGCGAGCACGGCGCCCTGCAGGGCCGGCAGCGCGGCGAACACCGACAGGTCGGTGCCGGCCGCGATGCGGTTCGGCCGCAGTACCGCGAACGGCAGGCCGAGCACGGCGACGATCGTCAGGACACCGATCAGGATGCCGACCTTGTCCGCCGTGATGCGTCGCGCGGACGCTGCCGCGCGACCCGTCATTTAACGAAGCCCTTCGATTTCAGGTAGCTTTTTGCGACGCCGGCGGCCGGTTCGCCGTTGATCTGGATGCGCGCGTTCAGCGTCTGCAGCGTCTTCAGGTCGAGGCTCGCGAACACGGGCTTCAGGTAGTCCGCGATTTGCGGATGCGCTTTCAGCACGGCTTCGCGGATCACCGGCGCGGGCGCGTAGACGGGCTGTACGTGCTTGTCGTCGTCGAGCACCGCGAGGCCGCTCGATGCGATCCCGCCGTCGGTGCCGTAGACCATCGCGGCATTCACGCCGTCGGTCTGGTTCGCGGCGGCCTTGATGGTTGCGGCCGTGTCGCCGCCGGACAGCACGACGAGCTGGTCGGGCTTCAGCTTGAAGCCGTATGCTTTCTCGAACGACGGCAGTGCGGACGCACTGTTCACGAATTCGGCCGACGCCGCGAGCTTCACCTTGCCGCCACCCGCGACCCACTTGCCGAAATCGGAGAAGGTCTTCAGGTGCTGCGACTGCGCGACGGGCGCGAGCACGGCGACGCCCCACGTGTTGTTCGCGGGTGCCGGGGTGAGCCAGACGAGATGGTTCGCCGCGTAGTCGAGTTGCTTCGCGGTGTCGTAGCCCTGGCTCGCGTTCTTCCACAGCGGATCGTCGGCCTTGTTGAAGAAGAACGCGGCATTGCCCGTGTATTCGGGGTAGATGTCGATCTCGCCGCTCGTGAGCGCCTTGCGCACGATCGGCGTGGTGCCGAGCGCGATCTTTTCGGTGACGGCGATGCCGTGCGCCTTCAGCACCTGCGAGATGAGGTTGCCGAGCAGGTTGCCTTCGGTGTCGATCTTCGACGACACCACGACGGGCGTGTCGGCATGCGCGCCGGGCGCGACGATGGCGGCGGCGAACGCGAGGCCCAGGATCCGGGCGGGCAGGGCGAGCTTCATACGGGCCATTCTCCAGGACGGGGGCGTACGCCGAAAGTTACTTGACTGAGCCGGCTTTGGCAAACCAGGTGAGGCAGCGTGTCCACAGCCCGTGTGGGGATAACCCGCATCCGTGTTGCAGGCTTGTTACACTGAAATCCGTTCCCGCCTTGCCGACACTTCCTGACATGAAGCCCGAGTTGCTGGTTCTGATCGCATTGCGCGGCGATGCGCATCGCGATATCTCCACGTCGTTCGACGTGCGCTACGCCCCGACATCCGAAGAACGCGAACGTGCGATCGCCGAACACGGCGGCACGATACGCGCGGTGCTGACCAACGGCAGCACGGGGCTCACTGCCGCCGAGATCGATCGTCTTCCGCAACTCACGTTCGTCAGCGCGCTCGGCGCCGGCTACGAGAATATCGACGTCGCGCATGCCAAGGCGCGCGGCATTACCGTGGTCACGGGCGCCGGCACCAACGACGATTGCGTCGCCGATCACGCGTTCGCGCTGCTGCTCGCGGCCGTGCGCAACGTCGTGCAGCTCGATGCGAAAACCCGCGCGGGCGTGTGGCGCGACGGCCTGGCGATGCCGCCGAACGTGTCGGGCAAGAAGCTCGGCATCGTCGGGCTCGGCAAGATCGGCGAGAAGTGCGCGCGCCGCGCGGCCGGCTTCGACATCGAGATCGGTTATCACAACCGTTCGGTGAAAGATGTCCCCTACCGCTATTTCGATCGTGTCGATGCACTCGCGAAGTGGGCCGATTTCCTGATCGTCGCGACACCGGGCGGCGCGGGCACGCGGCACCTGATCGATCGCGCGGTGCTCGATGCGCTCGGCCCCGGTGGGTTCGTCGTCAACGTGTCACGCGGCAGTGTTGTCGATACCGCTGCTTTGGCAGAGGCGTTGCACGAAGGGCGCATCGCGGGCGCGGGGCTCGACGTGTATGAAGGGGAACCGGCGCCGCCGCGCGCGCTGACGGATCTCGGCAATGTCGTGCTGACGCCGCACATGGGCGGCTGGTCGCCCGAGGCGCTCGATCGCTCGGTGCAGCAGTTCATCGACAACGCCGCGCGGCACTTCGCGGGGCAGCCGGTGCTCACGCCGGTGTGAGCGGCGCCCGGACAACGATTCGCCGCCAACCGTTTCGTCCGTGATCGATGCCCGCGTGCGACGGGTCCCGTGACTGTCGCAGGCGGACAAGAAGTGCTATCGATCGATACGCAGCACGAGCTTGCCGGTCGTCCCGCCCGACTCGAGCGTTGCATGCGCGTCGGCGATCGCGTCGAACGCATAGCTGCCGCCGATCAACGGCTTCAGCGCACCGGTGGCCAGCAGACCGAACAGCTCGCCGAGCGTTTGCCGCACGACGTGATCGGCGAGGAACGCATGCAAAGCGAAACCGGACAGGGAGCGGCAGCCGAAGATGAGCGCGTTCATCAGGCTTTCATCGACCGTAAGCATGTGGCCGCTTGCCGCGCCATAGCCGACGAAACGACCGTGCGGCGCAAGGCTGGACACGAGCGTGCGGGCCACGGTACCACCGATCGAATCGAAGACGACGTCGGGGCCCGTGCCGCCGGTTGCGGCGCCCAGTCGATCGACCCACGCCTCGTCGCGATAGCTGACGGCCTGATCGGCACCGAGTGCCCGCACCGTCGATAGCTTCTCCGTGGAACCGGCCAGGCCGACGATCGTCCGTGCGCCGTCGAGTCTCGCCAGCTGGATGAGCATCGAACCGACGCCCCCGGCTGCCGCGGTGATGGCGACGGATCTTGCGGCCACCGGCGTCTCGCGCAGCAGCACGCGGGCGACCAGGCCCTGCAGCATGACGGCCACGGCGTCGTCGTCCGACACCGCGTCGGGAATCGCGACGATCAGCGGCGCGCGTACCGTCACGTATTCGGCATAGCCGCCGGTTCCGCTCATGGCGCCGAACAGCGCCGCGGCCACGCGCTCGCCGATCCGGAAGTCCTGTACGTTTGCGCCGACGGCTTCGACGGTGCCGACCGTTTCCGATCCCAATATCGCCGGCAAAGTCGGTGCCGGCCCCGGATAGAGACCGGCGCGTTGCAGCGTTTCCGCGAAGTTCAGTCCGACGCGCGTCACGCGCACGAGGACTTCGTCGGGAGCCGGTGTCGGGCGCTCGATCATGACCGGACGGAGTACGGAGGGATCGCCGAAACGATCGATCTGAATGGCATTCATGGTGTTCACGGGAAAGTCTCGCTGGATGCGGGGGCGTTGCCCCCGGGGTGTGTGAGGTGTCGGGCAGGGCGCGGCGTCGGCCGGATCAATCCGGCAGGGACACCCGATTGTCGCGATCGAACGAGGCGCGCCCCGCGCCGTTCAGCACGAGCGCGAGCAGGCCGCCCGTCATCGACAGGTTCATCATGAAGAAGGTCTGTTGCGTCTGGTCGCCGCCGCCATGGAAGATCACCGCGGCGATGACCGAAAAGATCGCGAGCCCGAGCGCGGCGAGTCGCGTCATGAAGCCGGCGATCAGCGCGAGGCCGCCGGCGACCTCGACGAAGATCACGAGCGGCAGCAGTGTGCCCGGTACACCCATGTGGGCCATGTATTGCTGGGTGCCTGCGTAGTTGAAGATCTTGCTGATGCCCGCGCCGACGTAGACGCCGGCGATGAGGATGCGCACGAGGACGGACAGGATGGCGTTGACGGCGGGCGTCTGCGCAGCGGTTCGGTACAGTGCGTGGTTGAGCGATCGAATCATGGTGACTCCTTGTTCGAGGGGGGGCGGATCGGCGATCCGGTGCTGGGTTCAGCGGTTCGGGTTCAGGGGCGCGCTCATGCGCGGAACGGCGGGTAGTCGGTATAGCCGGCTTCGCCGCCGCCGTAGGCCATGGACATGTCCGCATGCGCGAGCGGCCGGTCGTGCCGGAGGCGTTCAGCGAAATCCGGGTTCGCGATGAACGGGTAGCCGAACGACACGAGATCGGCATGGCCATCGGAAAGCGCCGTTTCCGCACGTGTTTTCGTGTAGCCGTTGTTCGCGATGTAATGCCCGGCGAAGGCGTGACGCAGCGCGTCGTAGTCGAATGCGGGCGCCGCGTCCGGCGCGACCTGAGGGATGCCTTCGACGACATGGAGATAGACCGCGAGGCCGCTCAGCCGGTCGGCGAAGCGTTCGAACAGCGCTTGCGGATCGCTATCCGCAATTCCGCCGAAATGCGGCGTGACAGGTGAGATACGGACACCTAATCGATCGGGGCCAGAAACGAGACTGACTGCGCGCGCGACCTCGATTGGCAGTCGGAGCCGGTTGTCGATCGTGCCGCCGTAGTCGTCGGTCCGTCGATTCGTGCCGTCACGCAGGAACTGGTCGAGCAGATAGCCGTTGCCGGCATGAATCTCCACGCCGTCGAACCCGGCCTGAAATGCGGCACGAGTTGCCAGCACATATTGGCCGACGATGGCAGGCAATTCGGCGGTTTCGAGTGCGCGCGGTACCGGGTAGGGCTGCGGGCCGGTCGGCGTATAGGCGTCGCCGTCGGGCCGGATCGGTGACGGCGCGACCGGCAGTGCGCCGTCCGGCTGCAGGTCCGGGTGACCGATGCGGCCGACATGGGCCAGTTGCACGAAAATGCGGCCGCCTTCACGGTGCACCGCGTCGGTCACCTGTTTCCAGCCCGCGATCTGCGCATCGCTGTAGATGCCTGGCGTGAACGGATAGCCTTTGCCCGGTGGCGAGATCTGCGTTCCCTCGGTGACGATCAGGCCGGCCGAGGCCCGTTGTGCGTAGTAGGTCGCGTTCATCGGGCCGGGGGCGTCGCCGGCACCGGCACGGCTGCGCGTCATCGGCGCCATCACGATGCGATTCCTGAGCGTGATGCGCCCGAGTTCGATCGGATCGAACAGTGTCGGACGCGCAGGCGCCCGGGGCGGCGAGAGAAAGCTGTCGGTAGTCATGGTTCCATGTTCCTGTGACATTGACGGGGGACTGTCGACGCGAGGGGGGCGCGATCGACATGGCGTGACAGGAATGTAGGGGATCGTTTCGATCAAAACAATTGGCTAAAATGGATCGTTAAAATCAATTTTCTGGATAGATCGTGGATCGCAGCCCCAATCTGGATCAGCTTCGTGCGTTCGTCGCCGTCGTCGAGGCAGGCAGCTTTTCGGGGGCGGCGCGACGGCTCGGCAGGGCGCAATCGGTGGTGAGTTATGCGGTCGCCAGCCTTGAAGCGCAGTTGGGTATGCCGTTGTTCGAGCGTGGCAGACGTCGTCCGCAACTGACGGCGGCAGGCGAGGTCGTGCTCGCCGATGCACGTCGGCTCGACATGCTGATGGGGCAGTTGCAGGCGAAGACGGCCGGTTTGCGGGGCGGCGTGGAAGCCGAACTGTCGCTGGCCGTCGACGTGATGTTTCCGTTGCCGAAGCTGGTCGAAGGCATGCAGGCGTTTGCCGAGGCGTTCCCGACAGTCGCGCTCAACCTGGCGATCGAGGCGCTCGGCGGCGTCCTGAAGCTGGTGCTCGACGGCGGGTGTGTGCTCGGCATCAGTGGCCCGATCCCGAACTGGCCGGATGCGATCGACGCGACATCGATGGGGGCGCTCGAGTTGCTGACCGTTGCGGCGCCCATGCATCCGCTCGCGCTGCGCGACGCGCCCATACCGCTCTCTGAGGCGCGCGAGCATACGCAGATCGTGCTCACCGACCGCAGCAAGGTCACCGACGGGCAGTCGTTCGGAATCTATGCGACCCGCACCTGGAAGGTGGCCGACCTCGGCGCGAAGCATCGATTGCTGCTCGCGGGGCTTGGCTGGGGATCGATGCCCATGCATCTGATCGAGGACGATCTGCAGTCGGGCCGTCTCGTGCCGGTGCAACTGGCCGACCGACGCACGTTTCGCTACGGGCTGTCGCTGATCCGGCGTGCGGATCGCGCGATCGGTCCGGCTGCACAGTGGCTAATCGATTATTGGAGTCGCCAGGGCGATCCGAACGGGCGGCGGGCCTGACCCATGTCCAGCGGCGACCGGCCGGGCAGGTCGCCCGGCCAGCCTTGCAACTCGCAACGATTGAAGGCTGGCCGGACGTTCGGCTGTGTCGGCTACGCGGGCCGGCTGACGTGCGTTCCGCGCGCCGCACGCCTGCTCAGGACGAAGCCAGCGGCACCGTCACCGACGTACCGGCCGGATCGAGCGTCAGGCCCGTGCCCGGTGTCGGCCGCAGCGTGGCCTCGTTGTCGCTGGACAGCACGACGAGCCCCAGCCGGTGGCCGGCTTCCAGCTTGTAGTCACGCGGCATGAACGTCAGCTTCAGGTCGTACGGCATGCCGGGCAGCACGGGCTCCGAGCGCCATTCGGACCACCGGTTGCGCGGGTCGGTCCACGCGCGCGTGACGATCGTGGCCGTACCGTCCGGCGCGCGATCGACCAGCAGGGCGGTCACGTTGGCCACCGCCGTGAAGGTCAGCCTGACGCGTGCGGTCGCTGAACCGGACAGGCGTGTCGCGGCCGTGAGCGGCGCGGTCTCGAACCGGCTGCGGTTCTCGCCGGTCGGCGCGTTCGCCAGCGTGAGCGCGGTAATGCGCGCGTCGTCGGTGAAGCGGGCGAGCGGGACGCCGGTCGGCAGCCGCAGCAGCGTGCCGGTGCCCGCGCCGTCGCCGCCCGCGAAGTACGTGACCGGCGTGGCGTGGCGTGCGGCCCAGTCCGCTTCCTTCAGCAGCGTGCCGTCCGCCTGCTCGATCACCGCGCGCGGATCGCGTTCGACGCCGTTGTCGAAACCGATCAGGTAGCGCGTAAACCAGCGGTTCACTTCCGCGGTCCACGCATCGGCCATCGCCGGCACGCGGGTCGGGTCGGTGTGCTTCAGGCGATGCAGCCACAGCTGCGTCGGCACGCCCTGGCGTCGCATCGCGAGATGCCACAGCGTCGACTGGTCGACCCGCACGTTGTCGTCGGTCAGCCCCTGCGCGACGAGCGCCGGTGCGACCGCGTACGCGGTGGGAATGTCGCGCGCGGCCCAGAACGGCGAATAGTCGCCGGTCTTGCGGTCTTCCTGCTGCAGCGCCTCGTCGATCAGGTGCGTGCAGCGCTCCGGATGCGCGTTCGTCAGCAGCGCCTTGATGTACACGTCGACGTCTTCGCCCTGATAGCCTTCCGGCGCGCGCACGAGGCCGCCCGAACGGTAGTAGCCGTACATGTTCGTCAGCCCGGCCACCGGCACGATCGCGTCGAGCCCGCGCGTGCGCAGGCTCGCGACCATCTTCGGCAGCGTGCCGTCGTACGACACGCCGTACATGCCGACGTGGCCCGTCGACCAGTTCGCGACGACCGTCTTGCCGTTCGCGTCTTTCGCGGTCGCGTCGCGGCCGAGCCAGCGGATCACCGATGCCATCGCGACCGATTCGTCGCGCGTGAGGATCGTCGGGCAGCCGTCCGAGCCGGCGGTGCCGAGCGAATCCGCGTAGACGATCGTGAAGCCGCGCGGGATGAAGTAGCTCTCGATCCACGAGCGTCCGGCGGCGGCCGCTTCGACCTGCTGCAGCATCCGCACCTGCGGCGCGGCGGCCATGATGCGCGCGGAGGCGCCGGTCGCTGCCGTGGCCGCAGTCGCGGCCGGATGCGGCGTGCCGTCGAGTTCGACGTCGACGTTGTGGTCGGGGCTGTCGGCGAGGCCCGCGTAGTACGGGCTCGCGAGCACGATGACGGGCGTGCGGGCGCCGTTCGCGGTTTCGGTCGGGCGCACGATGCGCACGTGGATGCGGTCGCGCGTGCCGTCGCCGTCGGAATCGACCGGCGTGTCGACCCACGCGTTCTCCTCGATCGTGCCGCCCGAGAGCGACGGCTGCACCTGGCCGTTCGTGATCACGGGCCGGTAGCGGCCGCCGCTCGCCGGATTGGCGTAGGGCACGCCGGACGGCGAAATGCGTGATGCGAGCGACTGCTTGTCGGCCGCCGATGCGGCGGCCCCCTCCTGTTGGCCCTGCGCGAGCGCGGAGACGCCCGCCACGCTGCCGCCGTCGTCGCCGCCGCACGCGGCGAGCGTCGCGGCTGCAACGAGCGCGGGAAGCCACGCGCGACGCAATCCGGTTCGATGAATGTCCATTGTCGACCTCTTCTTTTGATTGTCTGGAACCGGACGGCCCGCGATATGCCCCCTGCGGCCCGGCCGGGTGCTGCATCGGATGAAACGGAACTGCACCTGCGAAAGCGCCGGGCACGATGCCCGGGTGTCACGGCCGGTGTCGATGCGCGTCACGCATCGCGCCACCCGGCGAGCATCGGGGCGACTGCATCGCCCCGAATGGAAAGCGTCAGTGCGGCGGCTGATTCGGGTCGCGCGGTCGATACGAGGCACGCGGCACGAAATGAATGCAGGAGTGCGAATCAAATGCGGGCATGCCCGATCTTCCTTCAGGTTTCAGACGAAACGGAACGGCACGATGCGATGAGGCGGGGATGGAGCGAACGGCGGTGCTGCAACGGCAGGAAAGCGCGACGTGAGTCGGCGGGGCTGGCCGGATTGCTTTCCGGAAGCTTGCGCAAAACTTATCTCAGTGAAATCTCGGTGTCAAACTTTTTTAGTTTGAGTCAAACAAAGTTTTGAAGCACGCCGAGCGATCGACCTGCGATCGGTCTAAATTTCCGTGAAATCTGTCCGTAAACGGTAAAAAACACGTTGAAAGGAGAGAGAGGGCATGACGATTTCTGTCACGGCAGCGAGCGGCCTTTCGCTCGCGCAGATGGCGCAGGAAGCGGCGCTCGACGGGCGCCAGCAGACGGACGCGGCGTCCGGGCAAGCGCAGGACACGCCGATTACCATCCGGGCGCTGGACCTGAACGCGATGCAGGCGGCGCGCATGAAGCAGATGTCGATGCTGGGCGACCTGTCGACGAAGCTGCACGACGTCACCAGCCAGCTCGCGACGAGCCTGCACGAGATCATCGCGAAGCGTCCGGACCTGGCCGACGCGCAGTTCGACTTCAAGACCGACGACGGCCGGATCCAGGTCGTGTCGAAGACGATGACGGAAAGCGATCGCGCGTGGGTGGAGTCGACGCTGAACGCGAACGCGGGCCTCGTGCTCGCGACGCGCGCGTTTCACCAGCAGGCCGTCGACTTCGCCGGGCAGGGCGCGGCGGCCGTCGGCGAGACGTTCACGGACGACGATCGCAAGGTGGCCAGCCAGCGCGCCGACGCCGACTTCCTTTTCATGAAGGAGATGAATGCGTCCGTCGCGCGCAACCAGAAGTTCGAAGAGGTCGGCGGGCATTTCACCGCGCAGGACGGCACACCGCTGAAGTTCGACCAGTCGGCCGGCAGCGCGCGCGGCACGCTGGCGTTGCTGGATACCGACCGTCAACTGTCGTCGGGCGCGGCGATCTTCGTCGACGATACGGGGCAGAAGACCTACGGCCGACGCGCGGGCCTGATCGACGTCGGCTTCGGGGCAGCCTTCGAGGACATCCTGAACGGCCGCAACAGCATCGGTTTCCACGAGATCGCCTGACGACGCGCGTCGCGGAGCCCGGCGCCGGACGCCGCGCGCCTATTCGTCGCGCAGCGCCTCGGCCGGCCGTACCCGCGCGGCGCGCCAGCTCGGGTACAGCGTCGCGACGCACGACATCAGGAACGCGGCCGCGGCGATCTCGATCACGTCGGTCGCCGCGAGCTTCGACGGCAGCGAGCTGAGGAAGTACACGGACGGCGTCAGGAAGCGGATGCCGAGCAACTGCTCGATCGCCGGCAGCACCCACGGGATGCTCACCGCGATTGCGCAGCCGAGCGCGACGCCCGCCAGCGTGCCGGCGAGGCCGATCGTCATCCCCTGGATCGCGAAGATCTTCATGATCGACCCGGGCGGCGCGCCGAGCGTGCGCAGGATCGCGATATCGCCCTGCTTCTGCGTGACGGTCATCACGAGCGACGACACGAGGTTGAACGCGGCGACCGCGACGATCAGCATCAGGATCAGCGACAGCATGCGCTTTTGCAGCCGCTCGGCTTCGAACCACGTGCGGTTCTGCCGCGTCCAGTCGCGGATATAGAGGTCGCCCGACAGCGTGCGCGACAGTTCCAGGGCGACGTCCGGCGCGCGCTGCAGATCGTCGAGGCGCAGCCGGATGCCGGTCGGCGCGCGTACGTTGAACAGCGTCTGCGCGTCGCGGAGATGGATGTAGGCGAGCGCGCTGTCGTACTGGTAGTGGCCCGACTCGAACGTGCCGACCACGTTGAACTGCCGGAACTGCGGCAGCGCGTCGCCGATGCGCGCGCGGTTGCCGGGCGCGAAGAACGTGATGCGGTCGCCGATCTTCACGTGCAGCGCGTCGGCCAGCGCCGAACCGAGCACGATGCCCATCTCGCCCGGCACGAGCGCGTCGAGCCGCCCGGTTTTCAGCTTGCGAGCGATCTCGGACACCCGCGGCTCCAGCACGGGATCGATGCCGCGCAGCGCGACGCCCGTCACGCTGCCCGCATTCGTCAGCAGCGCCTGCGCGTCGACATAGGGCGCGACGGCGCGCACCGCCGGATTCTGCAGCGATTCGTGCGCGGTGAGCCGCCAGTCGGGCATCGCGCCGGTCGGCGAGAAGATTTCCACGTGCGCGAGTACCGACAGCATCCGGTCGCGCACTTCGGTCCGGAATCCGTTCATCACCGACAAGACGACGATCAGCGCGGCGACGCCGAGCGCGATGCCGGCCATCGCGGCGCCGGCAATGAACGACACGAAGCCGTCGCCGGCCGCGCGCCGGCCGCCGCGCGCATAGCGCAGCCCGATCTGCCATTCGAACGGGAGTTTCAAGCGGTTTCCTTTCATTTTGATTCGAATCATGCCGAGCCGCGCATTCTAGCGAACCCGGCGTGACCGCGCGCAGCGGTCGGCCGGCGAGCCGAAATCCGCCCGACCGGCCGGTTATCCGGCAGCGTTGCGCGGCGGCACACCGATATTTCCATCGTTTCGGGTCTGATCGATAATGGCGCCCAGCATCCGGTCGAACATACCAAGCAATTACGGCGCAACCGGGCCGCGCCGTCACAGACCCATAACAATTCGGGGAAGGTTGCCGCACCAGGCAGCATGTCCTTGACAAGGAAATAACAATGGATTTGCTGCGCTTCCTGTTGCTCCTGCCGATTCGCGTGGCGGGCTTCGTCTGGTGGCTCCTCGGCTGCGCGCTGCGGCCGCTGGTCGGCGACGTGTCGTGGACGGCGCCCGCGTGGATGGGCGTCACCGTCGCGGCCGTGCGCCGCCGCCCGTGGCATGCCGGCGGCCTCGTGCTGCTCGCGGCCGCGCTCGGCTACGGCGGGTACTGGTTCAAGCACCGCCCGAAGCCGCCGGCGCCCGAGCCCGTCAGCTTCCCCGTGAAGGCGCCGGCGATCACCACCTATGAGGTGGACGACACCGACAAGCCGAAGATCACCGTGCATCCGCTCGAAGTCGTGTTCGCGCAATCGGCGGCGCCGATCGAACAGGTCGGCAAGCCGGCCGGCGACGGCATCGAGATGACGCCCGCGCTGAAAGGCGCATGGGAGTGGGCCGACGACAAGACGCTGCGCTTCACGCCGGCGGCCGACTGGCCGGTCGGTGCGCACGTCGAGGTGCGTTTCGCGGTGCACCGGGTGTTCGCGCCGCAGGTGACGATGCACGACGACCGCTTCGCCTTCGACCTGCCCGCGTTCGCCGCGACGTTCGGCAACAATGAGTTCTACCAGAACCCCGACAATCCGGCAGAGAAGCAGGCGCTGCTGCAGTTGCGCTTCAACTACCCGGTCGATCCGGCCGAATTCGAGAAGCGCATCGGCCTCGTGCTGGTTGGCCGCGACGGCAAGAATTCGACGCCGCTGCGCTACACGGTCAACTACGACAAGATGAAGACGAGCGCGTGGGTCTACTCGCAGCCGCTCGAGATTCCGCGCGATCCGCTGGTGGCCCGGCTCGACGTCGACAAGGGCGTGAAGAGTTCGCGCGGCGGCAACGGCACGCCGGACGTGCTGCATGCGTCGGTCAACGTGCCGGGGCTCTACAGCCTGTCGATCGCCAACATCGCGCCGACGCTCGTCGACAACGAGCGCTACGAGCCCGAGCAGGTACTCGTCGCGGAAGCGTCGGACGGCGTGCGCAGCGCCGACCTGGCCGCGCGCGCCAAGGCGTGGGTGTTGCCGAAGCGCAAGCCGGGCGTCGACCAGTCGGACGACGATCCGCCGTACGAATGGAACGTGGCCGACATCAGCGATGCGGTGCTCAAGCAGTCGAAGCCGCTGCCGCTCGACGCGGTGCCGACCGAGAACGACTACGCGACGCTGCAAAGCTTCAAGTACCACGCGACGCCGGGCGATCGCATCGTCGTGCGTTTCGCGGGCGACCTGAAATCGGCGGGCGGCTACCTGCTCGCCGAGCCGGTGACGACCGCCTTCACGGTGCCCGACTATCCGAAGCTGCTGCGCTTCATGGCCGACGGTTCGCTGTTGTCGATGAGCGGCAGCAAGCGGCTGTCGGTCGTGTCGCGCAACCTGCCGGGGATGAAGGTCGAGATCGGCCGCGTGCTGCCCGACCAGCTCCAGCATCTGGTGAGCTTCAACAACGGCACGTACGCGCGGCCCGAGCTGTCGTATTCGTTCAGCGAGGATCACATCGTCGAGCGCTTCGTGCAGACCCGCGCGTTCCCGGCCGGCGACCCCGGCAAGGCGCATTACGAAGGCATCGATCTCGGCCAGTACCTGAAAGGCGGCAAGCGCGGCGTGTTCCTGCTGCACCTGACGAAGTACGACCCGGCGGCCGAGAAGAAGAAGGCCGACGATGCGAAGGATAGCGATGCATCGTCCGGCGACGGCAGCCAGGATCAGTCCGACAACGCCGATTCGAGCGACAGCAACGGCAACAGCAACGGCGACGACAGCGACAACGCGCTCGGCGACACGCGCCTGATCGTCGTGACCGATCTCGGGATGCTGGTCAAGAAGGCGCTCGACGGCAGCCAGGACGTGTTCGTCCAGTCGATCCGCAATGGCCGCCCGGTTGCGGGCGCAACCGTGTCGGTGCTCGCGGTGAACGGCCAGGCGCTGTTCACGCAGACCACGAACGCCGACGGCATCGTGCATTTCCCCGCGTTCAAGGGGCTCGACCGCGAGAAGCGGCCGCAACTGTATGTCGTGAAGAAGGACACCGACCTGTCGTTCCTGCCGGTGGCCGGCCGCGATCGCCAGCTCGACTTCTCGCGTTTCGACGTCGACGGCGAGCGCAATGCGACGGGCCAGGGGCAACTGTCCGCCTATCTGTTCTCGGATCGCGGCCTGTATCGCCCCGGCGATCCGTTCCACATCGGCCTGATCGTGCGCGCGGCGAGCTGGGCGCGCAGCCCGGCCGGCGTGCCGCTGCAGGCGGAGATCGTCGACCCGCGCGGGATCACCGTCGAACGCAAGCCGGTGACGGTCGATGCGACGGGCTTCACCGAGCTCGGCTATACGACCGCCGAAACCGCGCCGACCGGCACGTGGACGGTCAACCTGTACATCGTCAAGGACGGCCAGCCCGGCGCCGAGCCGATCGGCAGCACGACGGTGCAGGTGAAGGAGTTCCTGCCCGACCGGATGAAGGTCGACGCGAAGCTGTCGCAGCAGGTCGTCGAAGGGTGGGTGAAGCCGAAGGGGCTGAAGGGCATCGTCGATGCGCAGAACCTGTTCGGCACGCCGGCGGAGAAGCGCCGCGTCGCGGCGACGCTGACGCTGCGCCCGGTGTGGCCGTCGTTCCGCAGCTGGCAGGGCTATCACTTCTTCGATGCACGCCGCGCGAAGGAGGGCTATACGACGACGCTGCAGGACGGCACGACCGACGACAAGGGCCATGCCGAGTTCGATCTCGATCTCGACAAGTACGCGGACGCGACCTACCAGCTCTACTTCCAGGCGAAGGCCTATGAAGCGGAAGGCGGGCGCAACGTCGCCGCGAACGCGCAGACGCTCGTGTCGAACAACGACTGGCTCGTCGGCTACAAGTCGGTCGACGATCTCGGCTACGTGAAGCGCGGCAGCCCGCGCACGGTGCGGCTCGTCGCGATCGATCCGAACGCGAAGGCGATCGACGTGAAGGACCTGCGCGCACAGCTTGTCGAGGAACGCTACGTGTCGGTGCTGACCAAGCAGGATTCCGGCGCGTACAAATACGATTCGCGGCTGAAGGAGGTGCCGGTCGACGAGAAGCCGCTGGCGATTCCGGCAGCCGGGCTCGACTTCGCGCTGCGTACCGACAAGCCGGGCAGCTATGCGCTCGTGATCCGCAACGCGGACGGCGCCGCGGTGAACCGGATCGAGTATTCGGTCACGGGCGACGCGAACGTCACGCGCTCGCTCGACCGCAACGCGGAGCTGCAGGTGACGCTCGCGAAGCACGACTACAAGCCGGGCGAGCAGGTCGAGATCGCGATCCGCGCGCCTTACGCGGGCAGCGGCCTGATCACGATCGAGCGCGACAAGGTGTATGCGCACGCGTGGTTCCATGCGGACACGACGAGCTCGATCCAGCACATCACCGTGCCGGCCGGCTTCGAGGGCAATGGCTACATCAACGTGCAGTACATTCGCGATCCGTCGTCCGATGAAATCTTCATGAGCCCGCTGAGCTATGGCGTCGTGCCGTTCTCGGTGAACCTCGACGCGCGCCGCAATGCGGTATCGGTCGATGCGCCGGCGCTTGTGAAGCCCGGCGACCCGGTGAATTTCACCGTGCATTCGGCGAAGCCCGCGAAGGTCGTCGTGTTCGCGGTCGACGAGGGCATCCTGCAGGTTGCGCGCTACAAGCTCGGCGATCCGCTGAAGTTCTTCTTCCGCAAGCGGATGCTCGAAGTCGGCACGTCGCAGATCCTCGACCTGATCCTGCCGGACTTCGAGAAGCTGATGGCGATGGCCGCGCCGGGCGGCGACGCCGACGATGCGATCGGCCGCCAGCTGAACCCGTTCAAGCGCAAGCGCGACAAGCCGGTCGTCTACTGGTCGGGGATCGTCGACGTGAACGGCGACACGCGCCTGAGCTACACCGTGCCCGACTATTTCAACGGCAAGCTGCGCGTGATGGCCGTGTCGGTATCGCCGGACCTGGTCGGCACGTTCGAAGGCGCGACGACCGTGCGCGGCGATTTCGTGCTGTCGCCGAACGTGCCGACGACGCTCGCGCCGGGAGACGAAGCCGACGTCAGCGTCGGTGTCGCGAACAACCTGACGGGTGTCGGCAACCAGCCGGTGCCGGTCGCGGTCACGCTGAAGACGGGCCCGCAATTGCAGGTGATCGGGCCGGCCACGCAGAACGTCGCGCTCGCGCCGCAGCACGAGGGTGTCGCCATGTTCCGCGTGAAGGCGACCGATACGCTCGGCTCGGGATCGCTGTCGTTCGGCGCGCGCTATGGCGCGAAAGGGGCGCAGCAGCGGGTCGACGTGTCGGTGCGGCCGGCCGCCGCGTTCCGCACGCAGCTCGACATCGCGCGGCTCGATCCGGGCAAGAAGGCAAGCGTGCCGAACCTGCGGTCGATGTACGACGCGTATGCGTCACGCGATGCGAGCATCTCGACCGCGCCGCTCGTGCTGTCCGAAGGGTTGTCGTCGTATCTCGTCAACTTCGAGCACTACTGCAGCGAGCAGATGGTGAGCGCGTCGGTGCCGCGCGTGTTCGCGGCGAAGTGGCTGTCGGTGCGCGCGCTGACGAGCGCGATGCATGCGACCGACGCCGGCGCCGACGCGACGAATGCGGCGGCGATCACGCAGTTCCTCGGTGTGCTGCGCAGCCGGCAGAACGCGCAGGGCGGGTTCGGGCTGTGGAGCGCGACACCCGATGCGGATCCGTTTGTGTCCGCGTACGCGATGCACGTGCTGCTCGACGCGCGCGAGCGCGGCATCGCGGTACCGAAGGACATGCTCGACGCGGGCAACCAGTATCTGCAGAAGCTCGCGGCGAACGATTCGCTCGGCTCGCTCGACCTGCTGCGGCAGCGCGCGTACGCGGTGTATCTGCTGACGCGCCAGGGCAACGTGACGACCAACAGCCTCGCGGCCGTGCAGAAGCGGCTGCAGGATGCGTATCCGAACGACTGGAAGAACGATCTCGCGGCCGCGTGGCTCGCCGCGTCGTACCAGCTGCTGAAGCAGGACAAGGAGGCCGCGACGCTGATCGCGGGCCCGCAGGCGCTACTCGAGCGCAAGCGTGCATCCGACGGCGGCTACGTGACCGGCTACTACCTCGATCCGCTGACGCGCGACGCGAGCGTGCTGTACCTGATCGCGAAGCACTTCCCGGACCGTGTGAGCAAGCTGTCGCCGCGCGCGATGGACAACCTCGCCGCGCCGCTCGTCGACAACCGCTACAACACGCTGTCGTCGGCGATGACGATCCTCGCGCTCGATGCGTATGCGGCGTCGAGCGCGGGCCAGCTCGACCAGCTCGCGATCGACGAGGTGCGCGCGGGCGCCGCGGCAAAGGACGTATCGTCGATCCAGGCGAACCTCGTGCGCTCGGGCACGTGGTCGGCCGGTGCGTCGCGCGTCGATTTCGTGAACGGCAGCACGTTGCCGGCATGGTGGGTCACGAGCCAGTCGGGCTACGATCGCGGCACGTCGACGAAGGCGATCAAGAACGGGCTGGAGATCGTGCGCGACTACACCGACACGGACGGCAAGCCGCTCGACAAGATCACGGTCGGCCAGGAGATCGACGTGCACCTGAAGATCCGGGCGACGGGCTCGGCGAGCGTCGGCAACATCGCGATCGTCGACCTGTTGCCGGGCGGCTTCGATCCGGTGATCGCGCCGCCGCCTGTCACCGACGCGCAGGATGGCGACAGCAATGGCGACGGCGGCGCGTCGGCGCCGGTGGCCGATGCACCGTGGCGTTCGCCGATCGGCGTGAAGGGTTCCACGTGGCAGCCGCAGTTCGCGGACGTGCGCGAGGATCGTGTGGTGATCTACGGCACCGCGACGACCGACGTGCACGAGTTCGTCTACCGGATCAAGGCGAGCAACGCGGGCCGCTTCATCGCGCCGCCGGCATACGGCGAGTCGATGTACGACCGCCGCTTGCAGGCCCAGGCGCCCGGCGGTACGACACTGACGGTGGAGCGCGTGCGATGACGATGAGGCTGCAACGTCGTTACCGGCCGCGCCGGGTGCGAGGAGCGCCCGCGCGTGACTGACGACGTTTCGGTGCGCCGGCGCGTGCTGCACGGCGCCGGCCGCTGGCTGCATCGCTGGCAGAACTGGATCGCCGGCGCGCTGCTCGTGTTCGTGGCGCTGGCCGCGTGCCGGCTGTGGCCGCATCCGCCGCTGCGCGACTGGAAGCCGTCGTCGGTCGCGGTAACCGACACACAGGGTCGCGTGCTGCGGCTCACGCTCGCGAAGGACGACCGCTACCGGCTGTGGGTGCCGCTCGACCGGATGTCGCCGCAACTCGTCGAAGCCGTGATGCTGCACGAGGACCGCTGGTTCTGGTGGCATCCCGGCTTCAACCCGTACGGGCTCGCGCGCGGCGCGTGGATCACGTACGTGCGCGGCGGCAATCCGCAGGGCGGCTCGACGCTGACGATGCAGCTCGCACGCTCGCTGTGGCGGCTGAACACGCGCACGCCGGCCGGCAAGCTCGAGCAGGTTGCGCGCGCGGTGCAGCTCGAACTCTTCTATTCGAAGCGGCAGATCCTCGAAGCGTATCTGAACGATGCGCCGTACGGCCGCAACGTCGAAGGCGCGGGCACCGCGAGCGTCGTCTATTTCGACCGGATGCCCGACGCGCTCACCCTGCCGGAGGCGCTCGCGCTCGCGGTGATTCCGCAGGACCCGGCGCGGCGTGTGCGCGGCGGGCAGGATGAAATCAACCGCGCGCTGGCCGCGTCGCGCAACCGGCTGTATGCGCGCTGGCTGACGAAGCATCCGGGCGATGCATCGTTCAAGCCGCTGTTCGCGTTGCCGCTTGCGATGCGGCCGTTGTCCGCGCTGCCGTTCGATGCACCGCATGCGGTCGACCAGGCACTCGCCGCGCGCAGCGCGTGGCGTACGACCTCGAGCGCGGCGGCGAACGACAGCGACGCCGACGCGCGGCTCGTGACGACGCTCGATCTTGACCTGCAGCACACGCTCGAACGGCAGATCGCACGCTATGTCGCACGCAACGATACGCGCGGCGTGCGCAACGCGGCGGCGATCCTCGTCGATACGCGCGACATGGGGGTGAAGGCGCTCGTAGGCTCCGCGAACTTCTTCGACCGCACGATCGACGGGCAGGTGAACGGCACGCTCGCGCGGCGTTCACCCGGCTCGACGCTCAAGCCGTTCATCTATGCGCTCGGCTTCGATCAGGGCGTGCTGCACCCGCAGACGGTACTGCGCGACGTGCCGACCGCATTCGGCCCGTATGCGCCGGAGAATTTCGACGGCCACTTCCTCGGGCCGATCACCGCGACAGATGCGCTGAACCGCAGCCGCAACGTGCCGGCCGTGTGGGTCGCGTCGCAGCTCAAGTCGCCGGATCTGTACCGGTTCCTGCAGGAAGCCGGCGTGCGCCGGCTCGCGAGCGCGCAGCACTACGGGCTTGCACTCGTGCTCGGCGGCGGCGAAGTGACGATGCAGGATCTTGCGGCGCTCTATGCGATGCTCGCGAATCGCGGCGAGTTCCGGCCGCTGCGGTTGCGCGCGGACGAACCGGCGCTGCCCGGCCGGCGTCTGCTCAGCGCCGAGGCGAGCTACATGACGATGGACATGCTGCGCCAGCATCTGCGCCCCGACGAGACGAGCGGCGCGCAGCCATCGAGCGTGCCGGTCTACTGGAAGACCGGCACGTCGTGGTCGTTCCGCGATGCGTGGACGGCTGGCGTGTTCGGCCCGTACGTGCTGGTCGTGTGGGTCGGCAATTTCGACAACTCGACCAACACGGCGTTCGTCGGCGTCGATGCGGCCGCACCGCTGTTCTTTCAGGTTGTCGATGCGCTGAATGCCGAGCGCACGCTCGTCGAGCCGCCGCGTGCGGTGCCGCCGAAGCTGAAGCGCGTGCGGATCTGCCTCGCGAGCGGCGACTTGCCGAACGAGTGGTGCCCGCAGCAGGGCTGGACGTGGTTCATGCCGGGCACGTCGCCGATCCGCGTGAGTACCGTGCACCGGCCGGTCGTGATCGACGATGCGACAGGGAAGGCCGCGTGCCCGCCGTACGACGGCAAGCGCACGCATACGGAGATCTTCGAGTTCTGGCCGTCGGATCTGCAACAGGTGTTCGTGCAGGCCGGCATTCCGCGCCGGCGGCCGCCGCAGAACGCGGACTGCCGCGACGCCGGGCAGGTCGAGGGCGATCCGCCGCGCATCACGTCGCCGCTGCGCGGCAGTACGTATGCGATGCGCGTGACGCGTACCGAGGAGACGCGCATCGCGTTCAACGCGACGGCCGATGCGAGCGCGCATGCGCTGTACTGGTTCGTCAACGATGCGTTTGTCGGGCGCAGTGCGCCGGGCGATGCGCTGTTCTGGCAGCCGCGGACGGCCGGCAACTACACGGTGCGGGTGGTCGACGATCACGGGCGGAGCGATCAGCGGCCGTTGGTGGTCGGGTTGGAGCAGTAGGGGCAGGCAATGTCTCCGTTGCTGCCGTCTTTTCCGGTTTTCCGTTTCAGCGATGTCGGAGTGACCATGACGCACCTTGATTTGCAATCCCTGCGCCGCTTTTCACGGCACACGCGGTCGATCGTGTCGACCGCACTGATCCTGGGAGTCGCCGGCACTGCCGTTGCGGATCCGGTTGAAGATGCCGCTAGGGCGTTTCAGCGTACGGACTACGCAACCGCGCTCGCACTTTGGCGTCCGCTTGCCGAACAAGGCAACTCACGTGCGGAAATCGGTCTCGGCAAACTCTATGAGTCGGGACTCGCCATGCCCAAAGATCAGGCGCAAGCCAACGTCTGGTTTCAGAAAGCCGCCAATCAAGGCGACGCCGAAGGCGAATGCATCGTCGGGCTGGGATATGTGATAGGTACACACGGCCAGCCTCAGGATGTTTCTTGGGGCGTGGCACTGATGAAGAAGGCCGTTGATCACGGAAATGCAGGGTGTGCAAATCAGATCGGAGAACTCTATCGTAACGGCTTGTTTGGCATACCAAGGGACCACGTCGAGGCGGTCGCCTGGCATAGACGCGGTGCGGAGATGGGGGATGCGCTTGCCGAACGGCGACTGGGGACGGACTATGAACTCGGCATTGGCGTGCGTCAGGATTCTGAGCAGGCGGCATACTGGTATGGAAAATCGGTAGCGCACACGCGCAAAGAGGCGGATCAGGGCGATGCCACCGCGCAACTGATCATGGGCGAATCCTACGAATGGGGCGAATCGGGCCTGGTCAGGGACAAGGCCGCGGCTCTGTATTGGTGCAAAAAATCGGCGCAACAGAAGAGCCGCGTTGCAGATGCCGCCAGGCAATGTGTCTCGCAGGTCGAGCGGGAATCCTTTGCTACCGAGTCGAGGTGAGGGTCGTGTCGGTGCCGTGAACGGCGGATCTCTGCGTTTCTCGATCACGGAAACGGGGTGGTAGCTCATCCGACGGAACCGGTATCCCGTCTTTGCGTGCTCACACTTCACCGCAACTCGAGCGACGTCACCTCAAACACGCGATCGATCGCGATCGCGCGCGCGTCTTTCGTGTACATCGGCGCGGTTTCGAACACGCTCGTCATGCCGCTCGGCAGGAAACATCGCCGGTCGAAGCGGACGGTCAGGCGCGCTGCGCCCCGGCCCACTCCGTCACCCATCATCCGCCTTCGCCTGCAGCCCCTTCAACCCCTGAATCACGACCGGCAGCGCGCGCCCGTGCGCGTCCGACCCATATCGCGGGCATATCGATCGGCGGCCGCTGGCGATCGGATTGGAGCAACAGGCGCAGCATCTGTATTCGTAGCGCGCGTTCGCGGTCAGCGTGCCGCGATCTGCGCGGTGTCGCGGCGAAGGCTCGTGTGAGTGAGCATCAGCAAGTTGACGACGACGACGGCGATCGTTGCGACGATCATCCAGTTCACGCCGCCGTGGGTCACCAATACGCTGGCTACATACGGAAACCCGAACAGGCCCGTGAAGTAGGCGATCGTGAAGACTTGCGAGCTCGCCGATGCGGACAATCCCTTTTCGCTGGCGAGATTGACCGCCATGCCGTTCAAGGTGGAATAGCTGAGTCCGTAGCCGATCGCGAAGATGAACGAGCCGATTACGTACAGGATTTCGCTGCCCGGATTGGACACGAAGAGAACCAGCGCCACGAGCGTCAGCGCGAACAGCGTGAATGCGAGCTTCCGGACCGGCAATCGGCTGATCGTCTGCGCCAGCGTGAATCGGCAGAAGACGGTCGTCAGCGTGAATGTCACAAAGAAGGTATCGGGCGACAGGTGTCGCGATTCCGCGTAGATCGCCTGAAAATTCGACAACGCGGAGAAGACGCAGGCGGCGAGTCCGATCATGATGATCGGCAGCCGGGTGACATGGCGCAGGATCTCGGCGACCCGCGCGGCGGTCAGTCCGGTTGCATCCGCCTGCGGATGGGGTATGCGTTCCGTCCGTTGTCGGACAATCGAAAATGCGACGGCGGCGATCACGCAGAGACACGCCAGGCCTGCGTAGACGATGGCGTACGACCCGAAGCGGCTGGCGACGAAATGGCCGATCGGTGACGCGAGACCCAGGCCGACCATCTGACCGCCCGAGAGCAAGGTCAGGTATTTGATTCGCGCTGAGGGCCTGAGGTGATGAATGATCTGAAGCGGCGCGAGTATGTAAAAGGCCGACCATCCCATTCCCAGAAGCAGGCCGCCGATAAACGCGATCCTCAAGTCGTGCGCTGCCAGGCTGAACGCGAGCATGGAAAGCGCCATGACGGCAGCCGCCGCCACGATGGTCGACATCAAGCCGATTCGTTGTGCTACCCATCCGGCGACGAGAGAACTGACGATCATGGTCAGGATGCCGGTCGAGATCACCGCGCCTGCCATTGAAGAATCCAGGCCGCTTTGACGCAGATGCTCGGAAAGGAGGAAGCTGGCACCGTATGCGGCTGCGAGCGCGATACTTGCGATGAGGAATGGAGCAAACGTGGCAGCGCCAAGCGACGACGGAAGCTGGTCAGCGGATGTGTTCATCGAATTGGCGTCCAGTTTTTATCGCCGCCGTGATGCCTCGAGCGGGCCGGATTTCTTTGATCGTCTTGTACCCATCTATGGCATGCAGAAGGCCTTTCCGGATTTTCCGATCCCGAGCCTGATGGGCATTGTGTTTTAGGTAAAAGCGGGATGAAATGTACAGTGAAGTCGATTTTCTTCTGCACAGTACATGTCGTTGTTGATGAGCTTGCGCTCAGAAACTTGAAGTCGACTGAGATTACGCTGGATGGTTTCGAAACGCGATCCACTACCTGCCTGAATCATCCTGATGTTGCTACCGCTCATATTTCTACCCGCGATGCCGTGCGACGGCCGCATGTATGCGCATCAGGTCGAAGCACTGAAGGATCTTGCTTCGCCGACCGTGAAGGTACTTGCGCATGCAACCTTCACCGAGAGTGCCGATCAGCTCCTGGCATCGACAAGCGGTGCGTTCATTCTCGTTGGTACGGCATATGGCGGGTGTCTCGCGATGGAAGTGCTCGCGAGAGCGCCGGACCGTGTTCGCGGGCTCTGGCTGATGAACTGTCAGCCCGGCGTTCATCCGGATCCGGACGCCGCTCGTGCCACTAGCCGACGAATTCGCGCCGGAGAGCACGAACGAGTCATTGAGGAGTTTGCCGAGCAGGCGATCCCGGCACACGACGGCGCGTCACGGGCCGCATTCGTGCAGATGGCCCGCGATGCCGGCGCGGATGTGTTTGCCCGGCAGTCCGACGCCACGCTGACGCGCGTGGATCATTGGTCGACGCTTGCATCGAGCAAGGTACCTACGTTGCTCGTCTGGGGTGCCGCGGATCGCTTCGTACCCGTCGACGTCGGCCGGCGTATCGCCGGCGTGATGCCACATGCCCGATTTGAAGCGATCGACGGATGTGGTCATTTCCCGACGCTGGAGCGGCCGTCGCTATGTACGGCGATGGCGCGCGAGTGGTTGAGGGAGTCGGTGCTGGGGTGAGTCGTGTGCGGGAACGGGTTACTTGCGCAGATTGCGCGGGGCTGCATTCGGCCAGTTGCGGTCATCCGGACGAGAGCTATCCAGTCCACTGGTGCTGATTCATGCAGTCCACTTGTGAGGCGTCTTATGGATAAAAAGGCAAGAAACATCCTGGTCAGAACCTACTGGAGCGGCAAGGGGTGGGTAGACAGAAAGGACAGGCGCATCAGCGACGCCGATTTTGCCTATGCGAAGGAACAAGGCGTGATGTTCTCCCCCGTCACGCTGACGCACGACCAGAGCATTTCGGCGATCAAGGAAATCCTGCCCAAGGTTGCGCAGGATGCCGTAGCCAGGGCATTTTTGAGCAGCCTCTCGACGCGACGGCTGGAATGGCGTTCGGCGTTGGCTTCTTTCGTGTGCGCGCAACGATTGTCGCCGCCACATGAATACGTTCCGAAAGTGAGCGGACACGGTTACACGAACGGTGTCATCACCCACACCTCCTATCGTTGCGGCGTCTGCGATGGATCCCGGGAGTATGAAGAGGTGGACTTGAACGTACTGAATTTCGAGCGCATCAAATGGGGCGGCGTGCGTCTCGGCGGCCGGATATATACGCTGTTCGATTTGCAGCAATTCCTGCGCGAAGAAATTTCGGAGCCCACGCGGGCCGACATCGACATTCTCAAATCGATGCTGTCAGTGATCGCTCAAAGCCAGCCAGGTGACCACCCGAGTGCGCTGAGGGACAACCTGGCGCCGGTCATCAAATCGACGAAAAGCGAACGCGACGTGTTGATGGAAATTCTGGCTTGCGTTGATATTCTGCGACCGTCGTCTTACGACAGGCCCTCGCGAGGCAGGCACGATTGGCATTTCATGGAGCACTGGCGTGGAGAGGACAAATACAACGAAGCTGCCGTGAAGGAATATTTCGGCAAGTATCTCGATTGACGAGAGGGCGCAAGTTGCCTGGTTTGCGGGCCGGGATGGCAGCACCGATTCAGCCTGCGTCGATTGCTGATGCTGCACATCGAAGCCAACGCATGGTTCGGTTGAGTGGCGGCTTTCGAGAATTCTGCGTGTCGCTTGCGGGGCGTCAGGCAACATCCGTCGCAATTTCCGACGCGCCGTCTCTTCCGGCGCTTGCCGTAGCCGCGGGCGCGGAGCACCCCCGCCCACCCCATCACCCATCATCCGCCTTCGCCTGCAGCCCTTTCAACCCCTGGATCACGACCAGCAGCGCGCGCCCGTGCTCGTCCGACCCATCCCACGCGTCGACGATCGCGTCGCGCAGCAGGTCGTTGTACTGGCGGCGCGACGGCCCGGTATCGATACCATAGAAACTGCATAGCTTATTGAATGGTGCACTGCGGCGCAGCCGGTGCCCGTTCGACAGCCTCAGGCGCGATACGGTCGGCTGGCTGACCCCGGAGAGTCGCGCTATTTCGCTGGACGAGCGTGTATCTGCCATCAAGCGGCGCAACAGGTCTTGAACGGGAAAATCTTGGTCCGGGGCTTCCATGCGATGCATTATACCTATACAGTTACGGCTGTTGAATGGGCTTGCTGTCACCAGCGAGGCTGTATCCCGAGATAGTTGATGACACTGAAACACCTCCCACCCACGTTCTGCTGGACCAAGATCGGTACCGAGTCCGGCGAGGAACTGCCGACCGTCGTGCTCCGCAAGGAATGGGAGCGCCGGCTCGGGGGCGGGCGTTTTCTGTGGGGCATCAACCAGCCGCTCGGCAGCAGCGCGCAAGTCGCCGCGCATCGCACGGGCTCGCTGCTCGCGCTGTTTTCGCCGGTCGCGTCGCGCCCGCGCCCAGGCGAGCGGAAAGACATGCTGCTGTGGAATGCATGGGTCGACGCGAGCGGGCAGGTGCGGCCATTGCCGCCGCACACGTTCATCGCCAGCCGCTCGACGTTGCCGTCGGGCCGGCGCCGCGAACAGCACTACGCGCTCGTGTGCGCGTCATCCACCGCGCTGACGGTCGGCACGCAATTGCGCGTGTTTCCCGATCACCTGCGCAGCGTGAGCACCGGCAAGTCGCTCGGCGCCGCACAGGGGGCGGCCGTGGTCGATTGTGTCGGGCGTGCGAAGGAGCAGACGGGCAAGAGCTATCCGCTTGCGCTGTCGGTCGAACTCGAAGCACCGTATTTCGTGCGGCTCGCGCAGCCGTGCGTGTTGAAGGCGCGCGATCTCGCGGAAGTGAACAAGGCGACGCGCGCGGGCGATTTCGATCGCTTCGTCGAGCTCGTCGCGCGCTTGCGCGGCCGTTCGCCGACGGACGACGTGCGCGGCGTCACGCGCGATCTGTTCGATGTGCCGCCGATCGAAACGGCGGCCGCGTATGTTGCGCCCACGCACGTGGCGCGTTTGCGCAATCGGCCGGCCGCCGAGCATCCGCGTGACCTCACTGGCGACCTGTTCGACCTGTCGCCGGGTGAAGCGGCCGCGTTCACGGGCCTCGCGCATCCGCGTATCGGGCGCGCGTGACGAAACGCGCGCAGCAGCTCGCGCAAGAATTTGTTGCAATCTCGCCATAGCGGAGCGGCGAGCGCAGAGAGACAATCGGCACGAAGCGCGCTGCGCGGCGGCCGATGCATCGATACTCGATGGGTCGTGGTTCACGCCGCCGACATGCGCACCACGCACACTGAGCGTCGGCGTGCTTCACACTGCAACCCTGAGGGAGAAGTGTCGATGTCGACCCACATCTGTTCGCGGGAAGCCCGGGCCGCGCAGCGCTTCGTCGAAGCCACGCGCAATGTCGATCAGGCCTTTCGCGCCGTGCGCGGCGAAAGCGACGACGACGTTTCGTCGGCCGAATACGCACGCGCGATGTCGCGCCTCGATCGCGCGCTCGACGAATTGGCGCGTGCACAGGAATGCTTCGATCGCGTCGTCAGCGCCGACGCAACCGCGCAAGACAACTGATCCCGCCGCTTCTCCACATCTTCGCGCGTCGGGCGACGCGCGTTCATCTTCATGCCGGGCATCGCGCCCGGCATCTCATTCACTCATCCCGTTCCGACTTCAGATCTTGCGGCCTTCGACCGGATAGCCGGGATCGGTATAGCCGTGCGTCGATGCATGCCCGGGCGGCACGAGCGAATCGACGAACCGTTCGTCGTCCGGGCCGAGTTCGAGCTTCAGCGCATCGATGTAGCTGTCCCAGTGCGCTTCGGTGCGCGGCCCCGCGATCGTCGAGCTGATGATGCGGTTCTTCATCACCCACGCGAGTGCAAACGCAACCGACGTCGTGCCGCGCGCGGCAGCATGCGCGGCTACCTGCTGCGCGATGTGCAACGATTCGGGTCGCCATTCCGTTTGCTGGATACGACGGTCACCGCGGCCCGCGCGCGAATCGGCGGGCGGCTGCGCATTCACCGCGTATTTGCCGGTCAGCACACCGCGTGCGAGCGGGCTGTACGGCACGACGCCGATCCCGTAGTGCGCGGCGGCCGGAAGCTGTTCGACCTCGGCCGTGCGATCGACGAGGTTGTACAGCGGTTCGCTTGCGACCGGGCGATCGATGCCGAGCTGGTCGGCGAGCCGCACGACCTCGGCGATGCGCCAGCCCTTGAAGTTCGATAGCCCGAAGTAGCGCACCTTGCCTTGCCGGATCAGGTCGGCGATCGCGCGCATCCCTTCGTCGAGCGGCGCATCGGTCAGCGCGCGATGGAAATAGAGGATGTCGATGTAGTCGGTGCCGAGCCGCTTCAGGCTCGCGTTAACCGATTCGACGATCCATTTGCGCGACTGGCCCTGCCGGTTCGGCTCTGCGTCCGGCCCGGCCGGAAAGCCGAACTTCGTCGCGACGACCCAACTGTCGCGACGCGACGCAATCGCGCGGCCGACGACTTCTTCCGAACGGCCGGCGTGATAGACGTCGGCCGTGTCGATGAAATTGATGCCCTGGTCGAACGCCTTGTCGATGATCCGTGAGGACGTCGCTTCGTCGGTCTCGCCGCCGAACATCATTGCGCCGAGACACAGCGGCGACACCTTGAGCGCGCTGCGCCCGAGATAGCGGTAATCCATGAACGCTCCATGCGGGCGCGTGCCCGCCGGTTGAATGAGGGGACGCTGCGCTTACACGCCGGCTTCGTCGAACACGCGCTGCGCGATCGTCAGCGCCGAGCTTGCGGTCGGCCAGCCCGAGTAGAACGCGAGGTGCGTGATTGCTTCGACCAGCTCGTCGCGCGTGAGGCCGTTGTCGAGCGCCTTCTTCAGGTGGAACGGCAGTTCGTTGACGCGATACAGCGACACGAGGCTCGCGACCGTGACGAGGCTGCGGTCGCGCGGCGACAGGCCGGGGCGCTGCCAGACGTCGCCGAACAGCACGTTGTCGGTGTAGTCGGCGAGGGCGGGGGCGATGGCGCCGAATGCCTTGCGTGCAGGGGAAGTCGGTTCGGACATCGAGGGCTCCGGGGTAGGTGGGGAACACCGTCGATGGTAGCCAGCGATGCGTCTATCGATAATCCCCGGCAATCCGCATGCACTTATCGACCCGATTCATGAATCGCGGCGCATGGGCGGCGCCTCGTCGACTCATGCGCGATAGCGCAGCGCATCGACGATCACGGCGAGCGCGCGCGACGACTGCCGCCGGCTCGCGTAGTACAGGTGATGGCCGGGGAATGTCGGGCACCAGTCGTCGAGCACGCTGTCGAGGCGGCCGGCGGCGACATGCGGTGCCGCGAGTTCGGCGGGCACATAGGCGAGCCCGTAGCCCGCGAGCGCCGCATCGAGCGTCTCGTAGGTGCCGTTGAACGTGACCTGCCCGTCGACGCGCACCTGCAGCGAGTCGCCGCCGCGCGCGAGTTCCCACGCGTACAGCGCGCCGTGCGTCGGCAGGCGCAGGTTGATGCAGTCGTGCGCGACCAGATCCTGCGGCAACACGGGGCGTGCGCGTTCCGCGAAATACGCGGGCGCGCCGACGATCGCCATTTTCATGTCGGCGGAGATGCGCACGGCGATCATGTCCTTCGCCACCTGGTCGCCGAGCCGCACGCCCACGTCGAAGCGTTCCGCGACGATGTCGGACAGCCCGTAGTCGTTCACGAACTCGACCTTCAGGTCGCGGTAGTCGCGCAGGACCGGCGCAAGCTTCGGCCACAGCAGCGTACGGATCACGAAGTCGGTCGCGTTGATGCGCACGGTGCCCGCGGGCTGGTCGCGCAGTTCCGCGAGCGCCGTCAGTTCGGCCTCGATTTCGTCGAAGCGTGGTGCGAGGTTCAGCAGCAGTCGTTCGCCGGCTTCGGTCGGCGCCACGCTGCGTGTCGTGCGCGTGAGCAGCCGCACGCCGAGGCGCGTTTCGAGCGAGCGGATCGTATGGCTGAGCGCGGATTGCGAGACGCCGAGCTGCGCGGCCGCACGCGTGAAACTGCGTTCGCGCGCGACGGCGATGAAGGCGAGGAGGTCCGCAAAGTTGTCGCGCGGCATGGAAGGTGTCGGGTGGTCGATGCCAGCGCATCGTACCACCGGGTTCGCCGGGCCGCGTTGCGGCGCGGCGATGGGGCGCGCATCAGCCCGCGCGTGTCATTCCCGGCGCATGGGGCGCGGGATGGTACGCATAGCCGCCGTGCTGGAACGACGTCGCGAAGAACCGCATCTGGTAGCGGATCGCATTCGACCAGTAATCCCACGTGTGGCCGCCCGGTCGCTCCGCATAGTCGTGCGGTACGCCGAGCGCGACGAGCCGTTCGTGCAGCGTGCGGTTCGAGCCGACGAACGCGTCGTCGCGGCCGCAATCGATCGTCAGGTCGAGATGCGCGCGCACGAACGCGCTGGCGCCGGCAACGATCACGTTGCGGTTCCAGAACGACGGGTGGCGGCCGGGGTCGCCGAATACGTGGTCGATGCCGGGCTCGTCCGCGCAGCAGCGCGGATCGACCGCGCCGCTGATGCTGCCGACCGCGCCGAACGTGTCGGGCCGGTCGAGCGCGATGCGCAGCGCGCCGAAGCCGCCCATGCTGAGCCCGGTGATCGCGCGGGCACGCTGCGTTGCGATCGTGCGGAAGTGCAGATCGACGTAGGACACGACTTCGTCGCCGATGAAGGTTTCGTAGCGGCTGCCCGAGTCGAACGGGCTGTCGATGTACCAGCTCTCGTGCCCGCCGTCGGGCATCACGAGGATCACGTGGTAACGGTCGGCCAGCGCGGCGATGTGCGTGTTCGACGTCCAGTCGGTGTGGTCGCCGCCGGAGCCGTGCAGCAGATAGACGACCGGATAGCGGTCGCCGTCGCGGGTGCCGCGCGCATAAGCGTCGGGCAGCACGACGGTTGCCTTGAGCGTCTCGTTCATCGCGGCGCTGGGAATCGCGACGACCCGCGCATGGAATGCGAGAGCAGGGCCTGAAATGGCGACCAGCAGAAGCAGCCAGAAGGCGCGTGCCAGGTACATCGATCCTCGCATGTGTCGACCCCATCCGGCGCCGGGCGCCGGGAAACCCTGTTCGGGCGACTCTAGCAACCGTGCCTTTCAACCATATTTCGGCGAATCCTACGGGTTGTCAGGCGGGCGGCGCGGACACGATGCGCTCGAGCGCCGCGCGAAACACATCGGGCTGCTCGGCCGGGATCAAGTGCCCGCAGCGTTCGATCGTGTCGAAGCCGGCGCACTGCGCGAGCGCCCAGTCGGGCACGTGCCAGCCCGCGCGCGAGCGTTCGCCGGCCATCAGCCAGACCGGGTGACGCTCGAACACCTGTGCGAGCTGCTGCAGATAGCCGGACTCGCCCGTCGTTGCGACCACCGAGCGGCCCATCGCGCGCAGCGTCGATGCGGGCTGATGCGCAAGCCAGCGGCGGGCATCGTCGAGCAGGCCCGGCGACGGCGCGTCGATCGCACCGCGCAGCCAGCCGTGCGGATCGGCGCGCAGGCCGTCGAGCATGGTGTCCGCTTCGGCGGGCGTCATGCGGCCGACCGACGCCGACCAGAACGCATCGTCGAGCGTGAAGTTCCCTTCGACGTTGACGATCCGCCGCACGCGTCCGGGGTGCGCATGCGCGAACAGCATCGCGATCGCGCCGCCGACCGAGTGGCCGACGACATCGACCGGCTGCGCGCCGAAGTGCGTATCGACGGTGCGGCGAAGGTGCTCGACCTGCGCGGCGAGCGTGATCGCATCGAACGGTACCGCGCGATGCGCGCCGTAGCCGAGCAGGTCGGGGGCGAGATGCGGGCCGTTCCACCCGCGCACGTCGAGCGTGCCGATGAAACCGTGAATGAAGACGACGGGCGTGGGCTGGGTCATGGGGCGGGCGCGGAAGGAAGGGGCGGCAATTCGAGTTCGGCGAGCAGTTCGTCGAGTTCGAGCACGTGCGTGCGATCGTGGTCGAGCAGCTCGCGCACGAGTTCGTCGAGCGACATGCGGCGGATGCCGTCCCGTAACCCGCAGCGGGCGAGTTGCGCGGGCGCCAGCGCGGCCGCGGTCGCGCACAGCGCCGCGCGGCCCTTGCGGAATGCAGTGACGGCAACGTCAAGCGGCTGTGCGAGATAGTCGCGTTGCGTGGCGAGCACGGTGCCGTCGACCGATGCGATCACCGGCAGTTCGAGCGTGCGCACGGCGTCGATGCGTTCGGCGAACACCGCGTCGAGATCGCGCAGGTGGCACGCATGCTCGACGAGCGAGAAGCCCGTGCCGTCGGGGCGGCGTGTCCACAGCGCGGCTGGCACGTGCGCCGCATACGCGGCGAGCCGATCGGGCAGGCGGGCCAGCGCGGCGACGACGTCGGCGAACGGCAGCAACTGCGGATACGCGCTGAACACCGCGCCGTAGCTGAACAGCGTGCCGCCGAGCCGCCCGCGTGCTTGCACGACGTCGTGGCCGTGGCGGCGCATGACTTCCGCGACCATCGCGCCGCAGAACTGGCGGGCGGTCGTGTCGGTTTCGATTTCGGGGAATTTCAGTGCGATCTCGTGCTGAATCGCGCCGATCGCGGCGACGCCGACGCGCGACAGCGCCGCGAATTCGACGTAGTGCGCGGGTTGCACGATCAGCGCTTCGAGCTGGACGCCAAGGGGCGTGGTGCGGAAACGGTCGAAACGGGAATGCATGACGGCAAGAATTCTCCAAGTAACGTGTCAAAACGATACGTTACTCGGAGGGAGGACGTCAACAGGCGGAATCGGGCAATCCGTTGGATCACTCCTTACCGGCGCCCTTGGCGGCCTGTTCGATCAGCTTCGCCACGTCGGCCGGATGCGAGATGTACGCAACGTGGCTCGACTTCAGTTCGATCGTCTTGCTGCCGGCCCGTTGCGTCATGAAGCGTTCGAGCTCGGGGTTGATCGCGCGGTCGGCGATGGCGACCACGGCCCAGCTCGGCTTGGTCCGCCAAGCGGCGTGCGTGATTGGCACGCCGAACGACTGCGCGGCCGGCGTCACCTGCGAGATCGCCATGAATTTCGCTTCGGCGGCCGGCACGTCGGCCGCGAAGTCGGCGTGGAACGACGCTTCGTCGAAGTACAGGTGGCCGTCTTCGGTGGCCTTGATCGCCTTCGTCGCGGGCGGCGTCTTCTTGGTCAGGTCGAGCGGGCTTTCGCCGGTATCGGGCTGGAACGCGGCCACGTAGACGAGGCCTGCAACCTTGTCGTCGTTGCCGGCTTCGGTGATCACCGCGCCGCCGTAGCTGTGGCCGACGAGGATGCTCGGGCCGTCCTGCGCGTCGATGGCGCGCCGGGTCGCCTTCACGTCGTCGTCGAACGACGTTTCCGGCTGCTGGACGACGGAAACCTTGTAGCCGTCGCGCGTCAGGATGTTCGAGACGGCTTGCCAGCCCGAGCCGTCGGCGAAGTAGCCGTGGACCAGCACGACGTTCTTGACGGGGGCGGCGACGGCGGCGTGCGAGCCGAATGCGGCGGCGGAAATGGCGAGTGCGGCAGCGATGCGGCGAAGTTGGGACGAGCGCTTCATTTTCATTCTCCAGAAGGAAGACAGGGTAGGAAACCGTCGGATATCGACAGGCGTCTTGTTCTGTCGATGTGATCATCCTACTAGTAGGTAGGGTGAGCGGCAAGGAGAAACCGCGGCTGGAAAAGACTATCTCAGGGCGGTAAACTATCCCTGTTTTTCATCCGACTAGATGGTAGGTAGATATGACGATAACGGGGGACAGTACCGCGGGCCGCATTCTCGAAGCCGGGCGGCAACTGATCATGCGGCGCGGCTACAGCGGGTTCAGCTATGCCGACATCGCCGACGCGATCGACATCCGGAAGGCGAGCATCCACCACCATTTCCCGACGAAGGCGGATCTGGCGGTCGCGGTGCTGCAGCAGTCACAGGCGAATTTCGATGCGGATATGTCGCTACTCGAGTCGAGCGGCGCCGACGCGCTGGTGCAGATGCGCGCGTACATCGGCTACTGGGAACGCTGCATCGCGGACGACAGCGCGCCGTTCTGCGTCGCCGGCATGCTCGGCGCGGAGCTGCCGGCGCTGCCCGACGAAGTCGCGCGGGCGGTGAAGGCGCATTTCGACGACCTCGCCGCGTGGCTGGTGCGTGTGCTCGAGGCAGGGGTGAAAGACGGCATCGTGCAGCCGGGCGTGTCGGTGCAGACCGAGGCCGCGACGTTCGTCTCGCTGGTCTACGGCGCGATGCTCGCCGCGCGGGCGTACGGCAATGCCGGGATGTTCAGGGACGTGACCGGCGGCGCGGTCGAGCGGCTCGCGGTGCCGCGCAAACGCGCGTAAGCCCCGCACGCGGCAGCGGGTAGGGGCGGCGCCTGGCGGTCTTGCAACCGTCCGGCGCCGCTCCGGTTTACGCGTGCTTCCCGGCCTCGGCTTGCGCGCTCAGCCGTGCCTTTTGCTCTTGCAATGCCTCCGTGAAGGCCGGGCCGAAGTCTTCAGCCTCGAACAGCGGGCGGATCTCGATGTCGGAATCGCCCGGCATCGGGTTCGGGCAGCGCTTGACCCATTCGACCGCTTCTTCCATCGATTTCACCTTCCACAGCCAGAAGCCGGCGACGAGTTCCTTCGTTTCGGCGAACGGGCCGTCGACGACGGTGCGGTTCTTGCCGGCGAAGTGCACACGCTTGCCGCGCATGCTCGGGTGCAGCCCGTCGGCGGCGAGCAGGATGCCGGCTTGCGCCAGTTCTTCGTTGAACCGGCCCATCGCGGCAATCATTTCGGGGTCGGGCATCCGGCCGGATTCGGAATCGGTGGTGGCTTTGACGATGACGAGGACGCGCATGGTCGTTTCTCCTTCGATGAATGGTTGAGGGGCATGCCGGCCGTGCAACGTGGCCTTCTCGGGCTTGCAACGATACGACGGGCGGGCGGCGACGAAATCGACATCACGCAAAAAAATCTTCGGGCCGTTGAATCGTGACGGATCGCGGCGACGGCGGCAGCGACGTCGCGACGTCGCGAACCATCAAGTGCGGGCCGGCGGGGCCCCATAAAGTTCGCTTCAAGGCGGACGGCCGGCAAACCGGGCCGCCGCTCCTTCGACGAACGACAGAAACAGGAACCCCGCCCATGCAACCGATCTCCGTTGTGAAGAAGCAAGACATCGTCGCTGCCGACCGCTGGATGCAGCAACGGCCGGAACGCGCGCTTACGCTGCCGTCGCGCTATTTCTATGACGACGCGGTATTCGCGGCCGAGCGCGATCGCATTTTCATGTCGGCATGGCACGTGATCGGACACACCTCGGAGCTGAGCACGCCAGGGCAATTCGTGATGACCGATGTGTTCGACCAGAGCGTGATCGCCGCGTGCGGCCGCGACGGCAAGGTCCATGCCTTCCACAACGTGTGCCAGCATCGCGGCAATCGCCTCGTGGAAGCGCGGCGCGGCGAGCAGAAGGGCCTGTTCCGCTGCGCGTACCACTCGTGGTGCTACGGCGCAGACGGCAGCCTGCGCGGCGCGCCGCGCACCGATCGCATCGAAGACTTCGACCTCGCGGCTTACAACATCCCGAAGTTGCGCGTCGAGGAATTCGGTGGCTTCTACTACTTCAATCTCGATCCGGATGCGCCGTCGATGCGCGACCTGTTCCCCGGCGCCGACGCGGAGATGAAACGCGTGTTCCCGAAGCTGGACGCATACCGGCTGATCGAGGAGAAGGACGTGATCGTGCCGGCGAACTGGAAGGTCATCATGGACAACTCGATCGAGGGCTATCACTTCTCGCTGTCGGGCCCGCATCACGTCGAACTGGCCGGCCTGATCGATTTCGCCGGCTACCGGCTCACGCAGCACGACAAGTGGTGGACCTACATCGCGCCGGCCAACCGCGACGCGACCGCCGCCTACGGCGTACCGCTCGGCGACAAGAACCCCGACGAGTGCTTCTTCAACATCGGCATCTGGCCGCACAACACGTTCTATACGTTCCCGTACTCGGAATTCCTCGCCACGTTCCTGATCATCCCGCTGGAACCGGAGAAGACGCTGCTGCGCTTCGGCTACTACTCGACGCACGACGCGGTGCCCGAGGTGACCAAGGCGTGCATGGACTGGATGAACACCGATCTCGGCCCGGAAGACATCCGCCTGAACATCTCGGTGCAGAAGGGATTGCATTCGGTGGGCTACAACCAGGGCCGCTACGTGATCGATGCGCAGCGCAGCAACGAAAGCGAGCATCTCGTGCACCACTTCCATACGCTCGTGCACGACGGCATCCACGGCGCGTAGCCGGCAGGGGAGCGCCGCTCCCCGTTCCGCTTCCGGCGCTCGGGCGGCGCTGCCGCTTCGCGCACTCGTCTTCCATGATCTCGATCAACTGCATGCATGCGATGAAGAAACCACAGGGAATCGACGCCGTGCGTCGCGACTACGACTACGTGATCGTCGGCGCAGGATCGGCCGGCTGCGTGCTGGCCAACCGGCTCGGGGAAGATCCGGGCGTGCGGGTACTGCTGCTCGAGGCCGGTCCGACGAATCGGCACTGGTCGATCGACATGCCTTCCGCGATGGGTATCGTGGTGGGCGGCAACCGCTTCAACTGGCAGTATCAATCGGAGCCCGAACCGTTCCTGAACCGGCGGCGCATCGCGACGCCGCGCGGGCGCGTGCTGGGCGGATCGTCGTCGATCAACGGGATGGTCTATATCCGCGGTCACGCACGCGACTATGACGGCTGGTCCGGGCAGGGCTGCACCGGCTGGAGCTATCGCGAGGTGTTGCCGTATTTCATCCGCGCCGAGCGGCACGAGCTCGGTGCGGATCCGTACCACGGCGACAGCGGCCATCTGCGCGTCACGGCGGGCCGGACCGACACGCCCCTCGCCAGCGCGTTCATCGCATCCGGTGTCGATGCGGGCTATGCGCACACCGACGACGTGAACGGCTATCGCCAGGAAGGCTTCGGCCGCGTCGATCGCACGACGTGGAGCGGGTCGCGCTGGAGTACCGCGCGCGGCTATCTCGCGGAGGCACTCGGGCGCGGCAACGTCACGGTCGTGACCGGCGCGCTCGTGCTGCGCGTGCTGTTCGACGGCAGGCGCGCGACCGGCATCGAGTACGCGTGCGACGGCGAGACGCGGCAGGTTCGCGCGAGTGCCGAAGTACTGCTGTGCGGTGGCGCGATCAATACGCCGCAGTTGCTGCTGCTGTCCGGCATCGGGCCGGCGAACGAGCTGGAAGGCCTCGGCGTGCGAGCGCGGCACGACCTGCCGGGCGTCGGGCGCCGGCTGTCCGATCATCCGGATACGGTGGTGCAGTATCTGTGCCGCAAACCCGTCTCGATCTACCCGTGGACGGTCGCCCCGCGCAAATGGTGGACCGGCGCGAAGTGGTTCGCGAACCGCGACGGGATTGCTGCGAGCAACCATTTCGAGGCGGGGGCGTTCATCCGCTCGCGCGCGGGCGTCGAGCATCCGGACCTGCAACTGACCTTCATGCCGCTCGCCGTGCAGCCGGGCAGCGTCGAGAGCGTGCGCGCGCACGCGTTCCAGGTGCACATCGACCTGATGCGCCCGACGAGCCTCGGCGCGGTGACGCTGGCGTCCGGCGACGCGCGCATCCCGCCGCGGATCCTGTTCAACTACCTGAAGACGGAGCGCGATCGGGCCGACATGCGCGCGGGCGTGCGGCTCGTCAGGGAGATCCTCGCGCAGCCTTCGTTCCGCGAGCTGTGCGGCGACGAACTGTCGCCGGGCGCGGGCAAGACCGATGACGCCGCGCTCGATGCGTGGGCGCGCGACATCACCGAAACGGGCTATCACGCGGCGGGCACCTGCAAGATGGGCCCGGCGGACGATCCGGAGGCAGTGGTCGGCCCCGACCTGCGCGTGCATGGCATCGAACGGTTGCGCGTGATCGACGCGTCGGTGATGCCGACGATCGTCAGCGGCAACACCAACGCGCCGACCGTGATGATCGGCGAGAAAGGCAGCGATCTCGTGCTGGGGCGCGCGCCGCTGCCGCCGTCGGCGGCGCCGGTCTGGGCGCAGCCCGACTGGCGCACCTGCCAGCGGTGAACGCGATGGCACCGATCATCCCGTTCCCGCCCGGCGATCGCATCGCGGCGGTCGTGGTCGAGGCGGCCATGCTGACGCCCGAGATCCGCGGCATCGTGTTGGCGGCGGCCGACGGTGCGGCGCTGCCCTCCGCCGAACCCGGCGCGCATGTCGAAGTCCGCCTGCCGGACGGCATCGTGCGTCACTACTCGATCGTCGAACGCGCGGCCGACGGTTCGACCTACCGGATCGCGGTGCTGCGCGAGCCGCGCTCGCGCGGCGGGTCCGCGTATCTCGTCGAACGGCTCGCGCCGGGCGATGTGCTCGACGTGAGCGCACCCCGGAATCACTTCGCGCTCGACGAGCACGCGAGCGAGTACGTGCTGATCGCGGGCGGGATCGGCATCACGCCGATTCTGCCGATGGCGCGGCGGCTCGATGCGCTCGGCAAGTCGTTCACGCTGCTGTACCTGGCGCGGTCGCGCGAGCGCATGGCGCTGCACGACGCGATCGAACGTGGCCCGTTGCGGGAGAAAGCCCGCCTGCATTGCAGCGAACAGCACGGCGAAGCGGACCTGCGCACGCTGCTGGGCGTGCCGCGCGCCGGTGCACAGGTGTATGTCTGCGGGCCGGGCCGCCTGATCGACAGCGTGCTCGAAGCGGCGCGTGACTGGCCGGCCGGCACGGTGCACTTCGAGCGGTTCGCCGGCGCCGCGCCCCCGCGCGAGCCGGAGGCGGGCGCGCAGGCATTCGAAGTGGAACTGGCCCGCACCGGCCGCCGCGTCGCGGTGCCGGCGGGCCGGTCGATCCTCGACGTGCTGCGCGACGAGCGGATCGCCGTCGATTCGGTGTGCGGCGAAGGCGTGTGCGGCACCTGTGCGGTCACGCTGCTCGACGGCGAGGCGGAGCACCGCGACTGCCTGCAGACGGACGCCGAGCGACGGGCGAACAACCTGATCTACATCTGTGTGTCACGCGCGAAATCCTCGCGTCTCGTTCTCGATCTTTAGTCATCCTTCAATTTCTCAGGAGAAGTCACGATGAACGTCAGAAATACGCTCGGGTGCATCGCACTGGCTGCCGTCTGCACGGGCCAGGCCGCCGCGCAGGAAGCGGCGACCTGTCGCGCGGTGCGGTTTGCCGACATCGGCTGGACCGACATCGCAGCGACGACCGCGCTGGCGTCGACCGTGCTGTCGAGCCTCGGCTACCAGCCGACCAAGACGATGGCGTCGATTCCGATCGCGCTGGCCGGGCTCAAGGCGCGTCAGATCGATGTCTACCTCGGGGACTGGCGGCCGTCGATGGACGCCACGAGCGCGCCGTTCGTGAAGAGCGGGGCCGTGAAGGTGCTGGACCGGCCGAATCTCGTCGGCGCGAAGTACACGCTCGCGGTGCCGGCCTACGCGTACGACGCCGGGCTGCGTTCGTTCGACGACATCGCGAAGTTCGCCGACCGGCTGCAATACCGGATCTACGGGATCGAGCCGGGGAACGACGGCAACGAACTGATCCACAAGGCGATCGCGGGCAACCAGTTCGGCCTCGGCAAGTTCAAGCTGGTCGAATCGAGCGAGGCCGGCATGCTGGTCGAGGTGCGGCGCGCGATCCGCGATCATGCGTGGGTCGTTTTTCTCGGCTGGGAGCCGCATCCGATGAACCTCGACTTCAACATGCGCTACCTTGCCGGCGGCGACAACCTGTTCGGCCCGAACTACGGGGAGGCGAAGGTCTATACGATGACGTCCCCCGACTATGCGGCGCGCTGCCCGAACGTCGCGCGGCTGGTTGCCAACCTGCAGTTCACGACCGACATGGAGAATCAGGTGATGAAGGCGATCGCCGGCGGCAAGCAGCCGGAGGTCGCGGCGAAGGCGTGGCTGCAGCAGCATCCCGACGTGCTGAAGGGGTGGCTGGCCGGGGTCAGGACGGTCGACGGCCGCGATCCGCAGGCGGCCCTCCAGGCCGCGCTGAACCTTCACTGAGCGGGCCGCGCGCAGCGGCCGCCGCCATACCGGCGGCGGCGTGCGCGCTGTGCTTCCGTGGGCCGGGCGCGGTATGCTCGGCTCGGTCCTTTCCAGGAGAAACGACGATGAGCCACAACCGCACCGGCCGGCTGGCCGGGAAAGTTGCCGTGGTGACGGGCGCCGCGGGCGGCATCGGCAGGAGCATCGCGCTGCGATTCGCGAACGAAGGCGCCAGCGTGGTCGCGACGACGAGCCGCAACACCGCGCAACTCGACGAGACCTGCCGCCTGGCCGGCGACGGGGTCATCGTCGCGAGGCAGGCCGATGCCGGATCGGCGGAGCAGGTCGAGGCGCTGATCGACTTCGTGGAGCGCCGGTTCGGCCGGCTCGACGTCATGTGCAACAACGCGGGCGTCATTCGCGAGGCCCGGCTCGTCGACACCACCGAAGCGGACTGGGATGCCGTCATGGACGTCAACCTCAAGGGCGTGTTCCTCGGCTGCAAGTACGCGATTCCGGCGATGATCCGCGCCGGCGGCGGGTCGATCGTCAATCTCGGCTCCACGAGCAGCTTCGTCGGCGAACCGCTTCATGCGGCCTATTGCGCATCGAAGGGCGGGGTGCTGATGCTGACCCGCTGCGTGGCGATCGAGCACGCGAAGGATCGCATCCGCGCCAATGCCGTCTGTCCTGGCTGGATCGATACCCCGATGAATAAACCGTTCATCGACGCGCTCGGCGGGCGCGGCGCGATGGACACGCTGCTCGACGCGGTTCAGCCGCTCGGGATGGGGACGCCGGAGCAGGTCGCCGACGTTGCGCTGTTCCTGGCCTCGGACGAAAGCAGTTTCGTGACCGGAACGTCGATCCTCGTGGATGGCGGCTTGACTGCGCAGTAGCGCGCGGCGGCGGCGAGCGCGGTGGCTCGTTGAAACGAGTCGAGCTGTGCGGCCGCCCGGTGCGTCAGCGATGCATGCGTTTGCCCGGACGGCGCAGCCTTGCCGGGCCGCGCCGTCCGGCGGCTACCACGCGTACGACGGCGCTTCCTCGTCGAGAATGGCCCGGAGCTCCGCCAGATGCTGTTCCGCGAACCCCGCATAGTCGTCGCGCCATTGCAGCATGGTTTTACGCGCAACGGCGTCGGTCGCGAACCGCAGCGGCTGGCCGGTTTGCAGCGCGGTGACATACGTTTCGCACGCACGCTCGAAGTAGTAGAGATCGTCGAACGCCTGCGCGACCGACGAAGCGACGACGATCACGCCGTGCTGGCCCATCAGCAGCACGGGTTTGTCGCCGAGCGCGTCGGCGACGCGGCACGCCTCGTCGCCGAGTCCCATGCCATCGAAGCCGGTGTCGACCGCGACCCGCTCGAAGAAGCGCATGCAGTTCTGGTCGAGCGGCGGGAGCGCGGGCTGCGCGAAGCACGACAGCACGGTCGCGTATTTCGAATGCACGTGCAGCACGCAGCGCGCGTGCCGGTGGCGCTTGTGGATTTCCGAATGAAGCGCCCACGCGGTGATGTCGGGCGCGTTGTCGCGCCGGATCGTCTCCGGGTCGTCGGCATTCACGAGCAGCAGTTCGCTCGCACGGATCCGCGAGAAATGGCGACCACGCGGATTGATCAGGAATTGCCGGTTGTCGTCGGAGACGGCGGCGCTGAAATGGTTGGCGATCGATTCGTGCATGCCGAGGCGCGCGGTCCAGCGGAACGCGCAGGCGAGATCCGTGCGTGTCGCGCGATGCGTCTGGTCGGGTTGCGTGGCTGTGAGCATGTCGGGCTCCCGTAGCGAGGGGATCAGAACCAGCGTTGCGGGCTGGCTTCGAAGTTGAGGTACGCGTGCTTGAGTTCCGTGTATTCGTCGAGGCCGCTGCGCGACAGTTCGCGGCCGATGCCGCTGGCCTTGTAGCCGCCCCACGGCGCGCCCGGCAGCGTGACGTTGTAGTCGTTGATCCAGACCGTCGCCGCCCGCAGCCGGCGCATGACCCGGTTCGCCCGTGCGAAGTCGCGGGTCCAGACGGCGCCCGCGAGCCCGAACGGCGTGTCGTTGGCCAGGGCCACCGCCTCGTCTTCGCTGTCGAACGCCTCGACGGTCAGCACCGGCCCGAAGACTTCCTCGCGCGCGATTGCCATCGTCGTCCGCACGCCTGCGATCAGCGTCGGTTCGACCCAGAAGCCGGTCGCGAACGCGTCGCCGGCCGGTGCGCGGCCGCCGCACACGATGCGCGCACCGTCGCGGGCGGCCTCGCCGATCAACGCGAGCACGCGGTCGCGCTGCTGCGCGGAAATCACCGGGCCCATCCGGGTGGCATCGTCGTCACCGCGACCGACGCGGATTGCCGCGATGCGTGCGGCGAGCGCGTCGACGAATGCATCGTGCAGCGTGCGTTCGACCAGCAGGCGCGAACCTGCCGAGCACATCTGGCCGGCGTTGAAGAAGGCCGCGTTCAGCGCGTAATCGAGCGCCGTGTCGACATCGGCGTCGGCGAACACGAGGTTCGGATTCTTGCCGCCGAGCTCCAGCGATACACGCTTGAAATTGCCCGCGGCCGCGCGCATCACGCTGGCGCCGGCCGCGTTGCTGCCGGTGAGGGAAATCAGGTCGACCTGCGGGCTCGCCGCGAGCGCGTCGCCCACGTCGGCGCCACCCGTCACGAGATTGAGGACACCACGGGGCAGGCCCGCGTCATGCGCGAGTTCCACGAGCCGATGTGTCGACAGCGGCGTCAGCGACGCCGGCTTGACGACGACCGTGTTGCCGGCCACCAGCGCCGGCGCGAGCTTCCATGCCGCCTGCAGCAGCGGGTAGTTCCACGGCGTGATGAGACCGCAGACGCCGACCGGCTCGCGCAGCGTGACGCTGATCACGTGCGGCTTCGCCGCATTCATGCTGCCCGTCTCGGTGACCGCGAGGCTCGTGAAGTAGTCGAATGCCGCCGCGGCGTCGTGCACGTCGGATGACGACTCGGCGAGCGTCTTGCCGGTGTTCGCGGTTTCGATGCGGGCGAGTGCGGGCGCTTCGTCACGCAGCGCGTTCGCGAGGCGGCGCAGGCACGCCGCCCGTTCTTCGGCGGGCAGGTGCGGCCACTCGCCCGCGTCGAATGCAGCGCGCGCCGCGCGAATCGCGTGTCCGGCGTCGGCGGCCGAGCCGTACGCGACCCGTGCGATCGCTTCGCCGGTGGCAGGATCAATGATGGCGCGCTGCCCGCCTGCGGCGGCCGGTTGCCACGCGCCGTCGATATAGAGCTGTTTGATGTGCATGTGCTGGTTCCACGGAGTCGGAAGATCGGCGTGCCCCGCCGGTGCGGGGCGGAACGCGAGCTGAATATAAGATCGCCCGGAGCCGCTCGCTTGATCGAATGCGACGGCGCACGACGCGCTTGCACGGCCATGACGGGCCGATCCGGCCGGTGCGCAACGGGTCGACGGAAAGCCGGCACAAAGCGACATGTCGATGTCGCTTTCCATCAAGTTCCGGCACGTCGCGCGCGGCAGAGTGAAGGTTCGCGGGGATCGCACGCGCGTGCCCGCGAACTTCGCTCAATCGGCCGGCCTGTCCGGCCCGGATCGGTCTCGCGATGACTTCACGGAACATGCAATCGGCGGCGGTACCGGCGCCGCACCGGGTGGGGCTGCTGGTGATGCCCCAGTTCTCCCACCTCGGGCTCGCGCTCGTGATCGAGGCCATGTCGCTCGCGAACTGGCTGGCCCAGCGTGTGCGCTACGAGTGGACCGTCCTGTCGGTCGACGGCGAACCCGTGGATGCAACGAACGGCATGTGGACGCCGACGCGGCCGATCGGCGATGCGCGCGGCGGGTTCACGACGATCTTCGTGATCGCGAGTTTCGACGCGCAACGTCATGCGAAGCATCGCGGCGTGAAGACCTGGCTGCAGAACCAGATGGCCTTCGGCACGCAGATCGGCGGCATCGAGACGGGCACCGAACTGCTTGCGGCGGCCGGCTTGCTGCAGGGCCGTCCGTCGGCCGTGCACTGGGACAATGTCGAAGGCTTCCAGGAGGCTTATCCGAAGGTCGGCGCCACGACGCGGCTCTACACGATCGAGCCGCGCGTCATCACCTGCGCGGGCGGCACGGCGATCATCGACATGATGCTCGAATGGATCGGCCGGGCGGAGGGCATCGAGCTCGCCCGGGAGATCGCCCGCCACCTGCTGCATGCGAAGCTGCGCGGCGCGGACGCGCTGCAGCTCGCGGAGGGCGAGGCCGCGCCGGCCTCGACGAGCACGACGGTGGCGAAGGCGGTGCGGCTGATGCGCGAGTCGATGGCGGAGCCGATGTCGTGCGAATCGCTTGCGCAGGCGGTCGGGCTGTCGAAGCGGCAGCTCGAGCGTCACTTCAAGCGGCATATGGCGACCGCGCCATTGCAGTACTACCTGAGCCTGAGGGTGGCAACGGCACATCAGTTACTGCAGCAGACGGAGCTGAGCGTGTCGCAGGTGGCCGCGGCGACGGGCTTCGAATCGATCGAGCATTTTTCGCGCGTGTACAAGTCGCGGTTCGGCTGCCCGCCGAGCCGCGACCGGTCGCAATCGTGGGCGGCGCCGGTGATGCGTCACCGGGCGCCGGCGGCCTGACGCGCATGCTGCCGGGCGGCCCCGTTCCGGCGGCGCACGGGATTGGGGCGCAAACGCCGTTCCGGGCCCACGGCCAAAGCTGGTATGCTGACCGCACCACGTTCACGCGGGAGGGTGCTATGGCAGCCAAGGAAGTCTCGAAGAAAAAGTACTTGAAGATCCTGAACAAACGCCTGCGCGCCGAGCCGGATGCCCCGGCCGGCGCGTCGTTTGCTTTCTACCCGCTGGGTGCGAAGGCGAAGCAGGCGACGGGCGTCGCGTCCAGCGAGCCGCGCAGCAAGCGCGAACTCGCGAAGATGGCCGCGATCCAGCGCAAGGCGGCGGAAGAGTTCGTCGTCACGGGCGCCTGAGCAGCGCCGTCGTCGTTTGCGCGGCCGCCTGGCGGGCGCGCAAGCGGCTTCTCCTGTCGATACCGATTTGATGCCGCGCGGGCGAACCGGCCCGCGCGCGGTGGTTTTTGTCGGCTTTTTTCCCGCTACGCGGCCGCCGCCTCGCAATGCGCGATCGCGCCGGCGAGCACGCGCGGGATGTCGTGCGTGATGGCCGGGCCGTGCATCGGCAGGATGACGTCGAGATCGAGCGCCTGGATCCGGCGCAGCGCACTCGCCAGGTGGGCGAGCGACGGCAGGTAGTCCGAGCGCCGGATCGAATCGACGATCGCCGGCAGCGGATCGTCGGCGGCTTCGTCGCCGAAGCGCATCAGGATGTCCGACGACAGCAGTGCCTTGTACGTCGGCAGATACACGACCAGCGCATCCCATTGATGGACATGCTTCGTGAAGATCGGCACCACGTCGATGCCGGAAATCGTCGTCGGCTCGCCGTCCTTCAGCGGCTTCGCGCGCACGCCGAAGATATCGGCGAGCCCGTGCGTGCAGATCGGATGCGCGTACGCGACGAGCGCCGGATTGGCCGCGAGGAAGTCGGGCAGTGCGCCCATCTCGTCGACCTCGAAATGCGGGACGATCACGCTGCTCACCCTCGACGGCGTGATGCCGACGGTCGCGAGGCTCGCGGTCAGTTGCGGAAAATTGGAACGCGTGCCCGTTTCGATGCAGACGACGTCGCCGTTCGGCGAGCGGACGAAGAACTGGCTGAAGCCGAGCTTCAACTTGTCGATGTAGGTCGTTGCGCGAAACAGGCCGCTGCGGATTTCTTCGATACGAGCGTGGTCCATCGATGCGATCCTTGCGCGGGCAGTGGGGGCCGGACACCACCGTCGCGCGCTCGCCGCGATGCATCAGGGGGCGCGCGACACGGTGCCTCGATGCAGTCTAGCAGCGTCGGTCCGGAAGCGAATCCTGTCAGGTCACGCAGCAGCCGGGCATGGCGCTGCATTGCACGCCGCCCGGCCGTCAGGAACATCCCGGCTGATTGCGCGCTCAGGACACCTTGTCCGCCGCAGCCGCGTACCGGCCACCGCCACCCGCTTCATCGCCCGCCGCGAGCTGCTCCAGCGCGAGGCCCTTCGTCTCGATTCCGAGCGTCCACACGGCGACCGCGGCCGCGACGAACGACAACGCACCGAGCGTGAACACGCCGCCCTGGCCGAACACGGGCAGCACGACGCCGACCACGTAAGGCCCGATCAGCGAGCCGACGCGCCCGATTGCCGATGCAAAGCCCGAGCCCGTCGCGCGGGCGCCGGTGCCGTACAGCTCCGGCGTGTACGTGTACAGCGCGGCCCACATCCCGAACAGGAAGAACTGCATCGCGAGGCCGGTGCCGATCAGCAGCGCCATGCTGCCGCCGTACAGCGCGCTCTGGCCGTAGGCGAACGCCATTGCGCCGCCGCCGACCAGCGACGCGATGCAGGTCGGCTTGCGCCCCCAGCGTTCGACGAGCCACGCGGCGCACAGGAAGCCCGGTACGCCGCCGAGCGAGATCAGCACCGTGTAGAACACCGATTTCGTGACTTCGAAGCCGGCCTGCTGCAGCAGCGCGCCGAGCCACGACGTGAGGCCGTAGAAGCCGAGCAGCGCGAAGAACCACAGCAGCCACACCATCACCGTGCGGCGGCGGACACCGCGGTGGCGACTGGAACGGTGGCGGCGGTGGCGGCGGCGGCCATCGCCACTGACGCGCATTTGCAACCGTTTGTATCCGCGCACGGCCCGCCGACGGCCGACGCGTCACGCAG
>NZ_JAAGPE010000223.1:0-15881 GCF_017104605.1 Burkholderia sp. Ac-20384
TGCGCCCGCCGCGCCGCCGGCCGGTTACAACATCCTGTTCATCCTGACCGACCAGGAGCGCCATTTCGACCGCTGGCCGTTTCCGGTGCCGGGCCGCGAAGCGCTGCGCCGCGACGGCATCACGTTCATGCACCACCAGATCGCCGCGTGCGTGTGCTCGCCGTCGCGCTCGACGGTCTATACCGGGCAGCACATCCAGCACACCGGCGTGCTCGACAACGCGGGCGTGCCCTGGCAGAAGGACATGTCGCCGGACGTGCGCACCGTCGGCCACATGCTGCGCGATGCCGGCTACTACGCCGCGTATCTCGGCAAGTGGCACCTGAGCGCGTCGATGCACGAAACCGCAAGCCCGTACACGGCGCCGGTGGCCGACTACAACCGCACGATCCGGTCGTACGGTTTCGACGACTATTTCGGCGTGGGCGACCTGATCGGGATGGTGCGCGGCGGCTACCAGTACGACGGGATCACGGCCGAAGCCGCGGTGAGCTGGATGCGCAACCACGCGCCGCGTCTCGCAAAGGAAGGCAAGCCGTGGTTCCTCGCGGTGAATCTGGTGAACCCGCACGACGCGATGTTCGTGAACACCGACACCAACGGCTCGACGGTGCAGGACGCGAACCACCCGATGCTCGGCAACGCGCCGCCGCCGAACGACGCGCTGTATCGCACGTCGTGGCACGACGAGCCGCTCGCGGCATCGCGGCGGCAGCCGTACGACGAACCGGGACGGCCGCCCGCGCACGGGATGTTCAACGCCGCGCATGCGAACCTCGTCGGGCGCTATCCGTTCACCGACGAACGCCTGCGCATCTATCAGGACAACTACTTCAACTGCGTGCGCGACTGCGACACGCACGTCGTGCGCCTGCTGCAGTCGCTGCAGGCGCTCGGCCTCGACGAACGCACGATCGTCGTGATGACGGCCGACCACGGCGATCACATCGGCGCGCACCAGCTCGTCGGCAAGGGCGCCACCGCGTACCAGCCGCAGAACCACGTGCCGCTCGTGATCCGCCATCCCGCGTATCCGGGCGGCATGCAGTGCGATGCGCTGACGTCGCACATCGACATCGCGCCGACCCTGCTCGGGCTCACCGGCCTCGACGATGCGCGTCTCGCGTCGATCCGCGGCAGCGCGCTCAAGGGGCACGACCTCACACGCTGGCTCGCGAAGCCGGCCGGGGCGAAGCTGCACGCGGCGCGTGATGCCACGCTGTTCAACTACGCGATGCTGCTCTACTACGACAGCGAATGGATGCTGAAGGAACTGGGCACGTTGCGCCAGAAAGGCGTGCCGGAGGACGAGCTGCTGCGCCGCGCGCTCGCGCAGCAGCCGGATTTCCGGTTGCGCGGCACGATCCGCAGCGTGTTCGACGGCCGCTACCGGTTCACGCGCTATTTCTCGCCGCTCGAATTCAACCGGCCGACGACGATGGAGGACCTGTTCGCGCGCAACGACGTCGAGCTGTTCGATATCGCGAGCGATCCGGGCGAGATGCGCAATCTCGCGATGGACCGGAACAAGCACGGCGAGCTGCTGCTCGCGATGAACGGCCGCCTGAACGACCTGATCGCGAGCGAAGTCGGCGACGACAGCCCCGACGTCATGCCGATCCGCGACGGCAAGGTGCAGGTGCAGATCCGCAAGTGGCATTGAAGGCGGCCGGCCGCCTGACGGAACCGGCAATCATCGGACGATTCCGCATCCCGTAAGCCCCTGCCGTGCGGTCGTTCCGTTCGACCGCACGCGGGGCTGCCCTTTTCATCGTCAGCCGGGACAGGTAAGCATCGAGTAAGCATGACGCCCTACAGTGTGCTGATTCTCCAGGACGGATCATCGCGGCGAGCGCACGCTTCGCCCGGGTCCAGGCAACATCAAGGGAAACGGCATGCAGAACCGGCCAGCGTTGAGCTACGTGTGTGCGAAACACCCCGACGGACGCCGGTCGAACTGGCAACCGCCTGCGGGCTGGAAGCGGCAGCTTGCGACGCCGTCGCGCGGCGTCGTCGCGATCGATCACTACATCGCAAACGCATCGGAGCTGATCGATCTCGAGACGACCGAGCCGGTCTTCACACTGCACTTGCGCGCGCCGACCGGGTTCGAGATGCGCACCGACGGCGGCGGATGGGCCGCGCACGTGATGCGCACGCCGTTGACTTACGTGCCGCCCGGCTTCGCCTGTTCCAGCCGGTGGTCGAACGACATCGAGTGGCTCGCCGTTCACTTCGATGTGTCCTGGCTGTCGAAGTCCGGCCTGCTGACCGGCACGCCGACCGTCCCCGCCGCGCCCCGCTTCGACGTGAACGACGATCTGCTCGTGCAGATCATCAGGAGCATCCATGAAGATGCGGTCGCGGGGATGCCGTCGGGGCCGACCTACGTCGAATCCCTGGGCGCGGCCGCGCTCGGCCGCATGTCGTATCTCGAGTCGACGCGCAAGGCCCGCGAGTACACGCACGCGCAGGGCATGCGTCGGGCCGTCGAGTACATCCGCGACCATTTCCGCGATCCGCTGACGCTCGTGACGCTCGCCGAAGCGGTCGACTATCCCGGCGACCTGTATTCGTTCATCCGGAACTTCAAGAAAGCCAACGGGATGACGCCGCACCAGTACATCGTCGAAACCCGGCTGCAAGCCGCCCGCGACCTGATCGAACGCGGACGATGCGATGTGACCGAAGCCGCGCTCGCGTGCGGCTTTTCGACCACGAGCCACTTCTCGGCAACGTTCCGCAAACGGTGGGGATGCTCGCCGTCCGGGCTCAAGCCGCGTGCCGCGAACCTCACGCGAGCGGCAGCGACAGGATCCACAGGCCGCTGATCGTCAGCGCGATCGTCAGCACCAGCAACGGCAATTGATTGAGCACCACGGTGCCGGCCAGCACGCGATGACGGACGGCGATCGCGTGCGTGACGACCACGCTCAGCACATGGCCGGCGAGAATCAGCAGGACCTGCGCATGCCAGATATAGCCGACGTCGATCAGCAGCGCGGTCGGCGCGACCTGTGCCGGCTCGATCGACAGCAGGTTCCAGCCGATGCCGAGCGGATCGGACAGCAGTGAAACGATCTGCCGCCCTTGGTCAATGAACAGCGTGAAGTAGTGACACACGTTGTAGAACAGCGCGATCGGCAACAGCAACAGGCAGAACTGCCGCGCAAACGCGCTGCCATCCAGCGCCGCGCGCGATCCCGCCGCACCGAGCGCGCAGAAACACCGGAACAGGCCGTGGTAGGCCAGCCCGACCAAGGCGAAGGTGGCCCACTGCCCGGCCAGCACGAGGTCTCCCGCTATCGCATAGTCGTTTTTCAGCGCCGGAAACACCGCGACGATCAGCGGATAGATGCCGCGCCAGAAGAAGGTGTTCCACACGGCCGTATCGCGCAGGCCATCGTAGGCCGTCGACGACAGCATGAACGACAGGAAGATCACCAGGCTGGTGTCCAGCGGCCGTTGCGCTGCCATCGCGGCGACCGGATTCCTCAGCCTGACGCCGATTTCGCGCGCCGACACGCGGCGCCATTCGAGCGGCGACAGTCGTGCGCACAATCCGCACAGGATGCCGAATGCATCGAAGTGCCTGAGCCACACGTCGCGGCCGAAGCAGAACGAACCGGCCAGCGCACTGGCCGCATAGCCGACGAGAAACAGGCTTGCGTCTCGCGGCCTTGCCGCGCCGAACAGTTCCAGCGCGATGAGGGCAACGTACGCGAGCAGCGCCGGATACGAGGCGAGGCCCCGGGGATAGCGATATCGGCCCGTGTCGATAGCCGGGATGCCGCGCGCCGCGATCCGCAGCAGCAACGCGAACGGATTGGTGAGCGCATGGAGGTCGCCGAACACCGCGCTCACGTAGATCGACCCCAGATAGAACCAGAGCCAGAATCCCGACATGCCGAGGTTGACGAACGGATTCTGGGTGCCGGCGAGGCCCGACACGATCAGCAGGACGACGAAGCCCAGGCTGGCGGCCTGCCCCGCTGCGAGCGCCACGGCCGGTATCCGCCATTCCCCGCGCCATCGGATCGTCGGCGCTCGTGTGTCCGGAACCCGGGCGCCCGATCCCGAGCCCGATGCGAACGCCAGGATCATGAAGGACACCACGAGCGTGCCGGTGGCCGCGTACGCATAGAGCCACAGCGGCACCGGCAGGTAGTAGGGAATATTCCACGCATGCGCATCGGCGCATGTCGGCACACATGCGAGGAACGCCGCGGACGTCGCAGCCCGCCACGCGTTGCAGCGCGGTACCCGGAAGTCGACGTTGACGGGGGCCGTCGCGCCGCGCGCACCGTATTCGAAGTCGTCGTGCATATCAGTAGTCGGATGACGAAATCAGTCCCGTGACCTGCCAGCCGGCCCCGCTGCTTCGCTCCGCCAACACGCCGATCGTGTCGTACGGCGCATCGAGCAGCTTGATCAACGCGACGGCACGCTTGTTGCCGTCGGCCGAATCCGGCAGCGAAAACACCAGGAAAGGCAGGATCGGCGACGGCTTGTCGCCCTCCACGATGAGCGGCAGCACCGCATCGTTCAGCGATTTGAAGACCGCGAACGACGCACGGTTGCGCAAGATCGCGCTGGCGCTCGACGTCGGCTGCGAGGGCGTCCCGATGGCGAGGTAGGCGCCGTGATCCCGCAGGCGCCAGCCGGTCAACTGCTCGACCAGCGTGCCGTCGGGCTTGCCGGTGCGGCCGGCGGCCAGCGCGGGCAGCCAGCGCTTGTCCACCGGCGACGTCGTCACCCAGTCGTTGAAGAAGCGCGCATAGAAATCGGCGAGCCCCTTGTCGACGCCGGATTGCGCGCTCGGCGAGACCGGCTTCGGCACGTCGCGCCGGCCGTGCCAGCGGACGGCCTGCCACGCGGGGCCGTCCGGCAGGCTCGTGCCGTCGAGGAACGACGTGTCCGTCACGCCGTTCGCGACGAACCAGCCGGACTTCGCGTGCTTGGTTCGCGCGTCGATGAAGCCGGCGAGCGTCGGCCGGACCTGCTCCCACGGCAGCGCATTTCTCGACGCGCCATCGATCTTCGGATAACGAATCATCTGGAGATACGTCGCTTTCGCCATCGCTTCCGTATCGACGGGCCAACGCCACGTCATCTCGGCGGCGTGGCCGGCCGGGCCGCCGCGCTCGACCGGTGCGGCCATCGCGAGGCCGGCGTCGCAGTCGATGCCGTAGCGGCGCCAGTCCGGTACGGACGGCGTGCCCTGGTGCGCCCACGCATCCTGCAGCGCATGCAGCGCCCGGCCGAACTCGCCCAGCATGAATCCCGCGTTGCGCCCTTCGGCACGCCGCAGCGTCGCGTCGACCCAAGCCCGTGAAGCCGGGCCGTCCGGCACCACGACCCGGGCTGCCGCCGCGGCCGGCACCCGGGTCTCGCCCGGATAGTGCGCCGCCTGGGTATCCTGCGCGTCGGGCGCGAAGCGCGACAGGCACGCGAACTGCAGCGGCGACGTCATGTACTCGATCGAGCCGGCATCCATCCGCTGGTCGGCGAGCGCAATCGCGTCGGCCTCGCCGGACGCGAACCCCGCCTGCCTCGCGAGCCAGAACGTGAGACCGAAGTGCACGTCCGCTTCGAACCCCGAGCACGTCAGCGGCAGGGTGAGCGCCGCCAGCAAGGCCAGCGCCGCAACGCCCGGATTGCGCCGGGCGTGGCGTCGCGCGCCTGCCCTGCCGGTTGCGACCACCTCACGCGACGGCCCGCGAGCCACCTGTCTGCTTCTGCTGCGCATCAATTGCCGATCTCCGTCGCTTTCGTGCTTTCGGGGAACGGCCACGCGCCGTTTTCGAACGACAGCACGAGCAGGCCGTTGTCCTGGCACGCGGTGGTCAGCAGATGGCGGTCGAAGTCGAAATCGAGACGCGACGCACACCAGTCCGGGCCGCCCGGGCGATATTGACCGAACATCAGATGTCCGGAGCCCGCACCGGGCGACTTTGCAGAAGGCGGGTTGTAGTACGCGATTTCCTTCGGCTTCGCCGGATCGCGAATGTCGAACACGCGCACGCCGGAGTTGAAGTAACTGCACGCGAGCGCCGTGGCGTTCTCCCGGTTGTCGACACTGCAGTAGTGCGACCCGTACGTGAACGTGGAAAGGCCGAGAATGTCGGGTATTACCTTGCTGCAGTTCTGCACCGCATGCGTTTCGAGTCGCAGCTCGGAGACGAGCTTGGGCGCCGCTTCGTTCGACATGTCATAGATGTGGCCCAGCGGGAACGGCGTCACCCCGGCATTGCATGCGGCCTTCACGGCCGTCGCACCCGGATCCTGAAGCCCGCCCGAGCCGCCTTCGTCGACCTCGACCACATAGGGCTTGCCGCCCACGGCGAACGAGATCGTATGTTGTGCGGTACTGCCGTCCCGCACCGGCACGGTCGCGATCCGGTGCATCTGAGCGTTGGGGCGCCGGCTCTGAACTTCGCTGGTGTCGACCACGAAGAACCCGTTGTCGCCGTTCGAGTTCGCGTTGTCCAGCGGCGGCGCGCCCGAGCCGAACGCCGCACCGTCATTGCCTACCGAGACGAAGTACGCGCGGGTTCCGTCCTGACTGACGGACAAGCCATGCGGAACCGCGCCGAAGCCCAGGTCGGCCATCGTGATCGCCGAGATCAGCTTCGGTCGTGTCGGTATCGTCAAATCGATCGCATAGTAAGACTTCGAAGCGATCGCCCCGATGTAGTACGTGAACCCGTCCGGAGAGAACCCGCCTTCATGGCCGACCGGCTTGGCGGCAGGGACGATGCCGCCGTCGGCTCCGGTACCGACAGGAACACTGGCGAGCAACTGCGGGCGCGTGCAGTCGGTCGCCACGTCGTACAGGTCGACTTCGGGGCCGCCACCGCCACCCAGCCCGTTGTCCGCGGCGAGAATCCCGCGCGCGACGTTCACGCGCAGCGATTCCCACGGATCGATCATCGCCGTGGATGTCAGCGAACTCACCCGCACGGGCTTCGCCGGATCGGTGATGTCGATCACCGGCACGCCCGGATTCACGCGCGGCGGCGCATCGGGGTTGTTGAAGGCCGGCGTGGCGCCCATCGTCGCGTGGTAGAAGCAGGTCCGGCCCTGCCGGTCGGTGTAGGTCGCCGCCGACCACGACGCGCCCTCGCCCTGCACCTGGCTGACACGCTTCAGGTTGCAGTTGAAGCCGCCGAACCCGGACTGGCGCAGCGCGGCGGGCACCTGCCCTTGCAGCGCCGTCTCGGGCGTATCGCCCGCGCTGCAGCCCGGTACGCGCGGCACGACGTAATCCGCCACCGATACGGCGGGCGTCGCGCTCGTCGTGACGTTGTCGTCTCCGCCGCAGCCGGCGAGCATGAGTGTCCCGAGCGATAACGCGATCGCCAGGCGATTCAGTGCGTGCATCTTTGCCTCCTCCTGTTTCGAACTTCGTTTCGAATATCGTTTCGATCCGTTCTTGTCGTTAGTTGTCCGGATATATCTCGATGACAGCCACCTCGATCTGCTCGCCGGTCCGGCTGTGAAAGTGCAGCGAAAAGCGCCCGGTGATCCCGACCGGGAGAATGTCCATCGACTGATCGGTTCCGGATGTGCATGCCGCGAGCGCACCCGGTATTTCATGCGCCATCAGCACGCCCGCCTCTCGCGAATGCACCCGGATATGCGCCGGCATGCCTTCGCGAATCGCGATCACCGATCGCTCCCACGGCGCCTTGTCCCGATCGACGTCGACGGAAAAGACCTGTCGACCCGGTGGTCGTGTCGACGCGTGCGACAGATGTCGTGCCACACCGTAGGCGAACCCCAGCGCCGACACGGTCGCGATCAACGCGACGAGTCGGCGCCGCGGTCGCAGATTCCTCTCCTCCATCGCGGCGCTCCGTTCCATCGGCCTGCGTGCCGCGCCGGATCGTCGTGCCCGCAGGCCGGCCATCCGCGCGGCGCTCAGCCGTTCGACGAATGGTAGAGAGCGGCCCGGTGCAGAGCTATCTGCTTATTGCGGGTTGTCGGAAAATTGCGTCCGGAGTAACCCGAGCCGGGGCGGCCGGACAGGGTCAGGGTCCCGCCCAGGATGACGGATGCGTCACACACGAAGCTCGCGCGCCGCGGACACCCGGCGGACAGTTCACGCGCCACGCTGCCACGCCGCCGGGCCGCTCGATCCGGCGACCGTTCAAACCGCCTTTCCGTATCCGTGATTCAATGACGATCGAACCGGCGTCGCGCAGTCGCGCGGCTCGGCGATTCGACACCTCATCGATTGACCTTCACTGGATCACCATGACGAACCCTGCCGAAATCAAGGCGCTCGTTTTCGATGTCTTCGGAACGATCGTCGACTGGAGAAGCGGCGTTGCACGCGGCGCCGCCGCGTTCCTCGATCGCTACGCCCCCGCGCTCGACCCACTCGAATTCGCCGATGCGTGGCGGGCCGAATATTCGCCGTCGATGGAAGAAATCCGCAGCGGGCGTCGCCGCTACGTGCGGCTCGACGTCCTGCACCGCGAGAACCTCGTCCGCACGCTCGACCGCTACGGGATCGTCGACGTGCCGGACGCCGACATCGACACACTCAACCTCGCGTGGCACAGCCTCGACCCGTGGCCCGACGCCGTCGCGGCGCTGCAACGGCTGAAGCGACGCTTCATCATCGCGCCGCTGTCGAACGGCAACATCCGGCTGATGGTCGACGTCGCAAAGCGCGCGGGGCTGCCGTGGGATGCGATTCTCGGTGCGGAAGTCGTCCGCGCGTACAAGCCGTCGCCGCAGGTCTATAGCGATACGGTCGAGATTCTCGGCGTCGAACCGGCCGAGCTGTGCCTGGTCGCCGCGCACAACGGCGATCTCGCGGCCGCGCGCCGGCAGGGGCTGTCGACCGCGTTCGTGCTGCGGCCGACCGAACACGGGCCCGGCCAGACGACCGACCTGAAAGCCGACGACACGTGGGACTTCGACGTCAGGGACCTGAACGAACTCGCGGACCGGCTGGGCTGCCCGGGTTGAATGCCGGATTCCGGCGCGCGATCGCGGCACGGCCGGCCGCGATGCAGCGCTGGCGGGATGGCGCACCGAGCGCGTCAAGCGTGGCGACAAACGACTGGTAGACTCCGCAAACCCTGTCCCGTCGCGGCCGCCTACCCTTATGTCGTCACCCCTGCGTCTTGTCGAAGGCAAACTGACCGCGATGCGCTTTCTCGAGCGCCCCGACCAAGGCACGGCCGGCAGCCGCCAGGTGCCGCCCGTCGACCCTGAAGCCCGCAAGAAATCGCTCGGCTACTGGTTCACGCACAACGTGGTGCCGGTCATGGCAGCACTCACCGGCAACGGGGCCGCCGCCAACGCACTGGTGTTTCAGCAAACCGACGAAGACCTCATCCTGGCCCGGTTGAACGCCGCGGCCGACAAGGTCGAGCATCCGGCCACGTGGTCATACGCGAACCTGCGCGAGACCAAGACTTTCGTCTCGGAAAACGCGTTCGTGACCGTCGGGAAGAACGGCAAGATCCTGTTCGCGAAGCTTCCGGTGGAAATCGAAATCGGCGGCGAGTCGTACCGCGGGTTCCTGGGCGGGCAGTGCTTCGACGTCGGCGACGACGTGGTTGCCGTGGTCGATCGCCGCGGCCGCCTGTTCGCGCTGTCGTCTCCCGACCGGCACCGCATGGTGATGGATCACGCGTGCAGCGACACAGGGCTGGCAGGCCTCACGCACAGCCTGTGGCTGGCGTGGAAATGGATGTTCGTCGGCATGAACTGCCTGCTCATCCCGATCATGATCCTGGTGCTATGGACCAGCGACGGCGGCTTTTCCGACCTGGGTGTCGATCTGGCCATGCTGCTGGGCGGGCCGCTCGCGGTGGGCGTCCTGCTCGCGCTGCTCGTGGGCGTGCGGCTGTCGTGGTCCGACTGGCTGCCGGCGTGGCGCACGTCGAGCATCCTGAAGGCGCTGGGCCGGCCGGATCTGTGCACGCTCGATTTCCTCGATACGCGCACCCAGGCCGAACGCAACGGCCAGGTGCGTGACACGGATATCGGGCAAATCTACTACGCGCCCGCTGCGCGCCAGCCCTAGCGCGCCGGCGCCATCGCGACCGCCTGCCCCTGCGCCGCCATCGCGAGACGCCGCCAGTTACGGGCCGCATACCGGTGCGCCTGCTGCAACGCGAGCCACAACCCGATCTGCCGAACCGGCTTGAACAGGCCCCGCGCACTGAACACGGTGCGCCGCTCGACGCGGGTCCTGCCGCCGTCGATGGGCGTCAGCGTGAATTCGTCCTCGAGCAGGCCGACCCAGTCGCGGCACCACACCGTCGACGCCACCATCCGGTAACGCAACCGGCGATGCTCGTCGAGCACGAGAATCCGCTGGTCGATGGTTCCGCGATCGGTCGTGCACTGCCGCGTGTTGCCGACGGCCGGCACGCCTTCGAGCACGCGGCAACTGACCGGCTTCGGCACGCCGAGGCGGAACAGCAACGGCCGCGTATCGTCCATCCGGGCATGGAGGAAATGCGGCCAGACATGCTCGGGCCGGCAATCGAACGTCCACTGCGAATGAATTTCCACGACCGTCTCCTGGCGGTTGCCGGTTCGCACATGATGGCACAACGGCCCAGCCGCCTCCGTTACTTCACGACCGCGCGCCAGGCGGTTCGCGCGTAGATGATCAGCAACGGCAGCAGCGAGAGCGCGAACAGCAGGCAGAGCGCCAGCACCCACACCGGCCACGCCTCCGGATTCCCCTTCAACCAGTAGCGGTAAGGCACGCTCAGGAACCCGATTTCCATCAGCAGCGCGGCGAGCGGCACGAGCCCGTTCATCACCGCCGTCACGCCGAAGCGCGCCGCGCCGTCGATGTTCCGGCCGGCGCCGTACGCCGCGATCAGGTAAAGGAAGTACCCGATCATCGCGACCATCACCGCGCCGCCGGCCAGCAGCCCGACGCTGCGCACGCTGCGTTCGTGCCATTGAGCCGCACCGGGCGGCCACACGACATCGATCCGCTCGCCGATTTCCGGCGCGCCACCGGAACGGACGTTGCCCGGCATCACCACGCGCTTGCCGTCGGGTAGCGCGGCTTCCAGAATCGACGTGTATTTCAGGCACTGATACCGTTCGGTCCGCCCGTCGCTGTCGCGGCGCTCGCAGGTATCCCACTCGGACGTGTAGGACACGACGGTCGCCTCGTATTTCGGCGAGACGGCCAGCACGTAGAACTCGTCGCCGATCCAGTACGCGAACGGGAAGAACAGCGACACCAGGCAAAAGCACACGAGCCACCAGAACGCGATCGCGCCGCGATTCGGCGCCCCCTTCGCACCGCGCCTGGCGCCGGACTGGCGGCGCACCATGCGCGACGCGAGCCAATAAGCGGCCACGGCAAAGACCGCCACACACACCACGAAGACCTTGCCCGCATGCGTCAATGCCATCTGTCTCGCCCCCTGTTCCCCGATGCTTCAATGCTTCGCTTGCCGGCAGGTTCGCCGCCGGGTCGTGTTCACGCCATGAACCGCACGGCCGCCTTCACCTGCGCCGCGGCCACGTCACGCGCTATGCCGGCTCGCCGACGAATCTCAGCTTCCCCGATTCGCCCGACAGCAGCGCGCGATTCGCGTCCGCGGCCGCCCGCAGGTAATCCCACAGCGCGGTCACGCGCCGCAGCTTGCGCAGATCCTCGCGGCACGTCAGCCAGAAGCACCGCGTGACGACCACGTCGTCCGGCAGCACGGGCACGAGCGCCGGCTGCGTGGCCGCCATGAAGCACGGCAGGATCGCGAGCCCGCCGCCCTGCAGCGCCGCGAAATACTGCGCGATCACGCTCGTCGTGCGCAGCCCGGCCGTCGCGCCCGGCACCGCGCGGTCCAGGTACAGCAGTTCGTTGCTGAACGCGAGATCGTCGACGTAGCTGATGAACGCGTGCTGCGCGAGATCGTCCGTGCAGGTAATCGGCGCGTGGTTCGCGAGATAGTCGTGCGTCGCATAGAGCCGCAGCTGGTAGTCGCACAGCTTGGTGACTACGTAAGGCCCGCGCTCGGGCCGCTCGAGCGTGATCGCCAGGTCCGCCTCGCGCTTGGGCAGGTTGACGAAATGCGGCACCGGCAGCAGGTCGACCGTCACGTGCGGATGCTCGGCGCGAAACTGCGCGAGCTGCGGCGCCAGGAAAAAGCAGCCGAACCCTTCCGTCGACCCGATCCGCACGTGGCCCGACAGCGCCTCGCCTGTGTTCGCGACCTGGTCGCACGCGGACTGCACGGTCGTCTCCATCGCGTCCGCATAGGCGACGAGCCGCTGCCCTTCGGCCGTCAGCGTGAAGCCGCCGGAGCGCGACTTGTCGAACAGCAGCGTGCCCATCGCGGCCTCGAGCGCGCGAATGCGCCGCGCGACCGTCGTGTAGTCGACGCCCAGCCGCTTCGCGGCACCGCTCGCGCGCTGCGTGCGCGCGACTTCGAGGAAAAAGCGCAGGTCGTCCCAGTTCAGGTTGCCGGAAACCGGCTCGGTGGCGTGTCGCATCGGCGAGGGAAAAAGGGGCTGGAATCTCCGGGCCGGCCGTCGATATGCATAAATGCACATCCAACCGGTCTCTTTATCGGTACATGATGAATCTGCGCATAACTATACTCGACCGTGACCTGCGGACCACGAGCCGCGGCACCACCACGGAGACACCATGCAGACGCGATCCACCCTCGATGAGCATGCGACAGTCGCAGCGCCGGCGCCCGCCCGCACCGCGAAGCACTACCTGCTGGCCGGCTGGGCCAGCATGGCCGGCACCACGATCGAGTGGTACGACTTCTTCCTCTACGGCACGGCCGCCGCCCTTGTCTTCAACCGCATCTTCTTCCCGTCGCTGGACCCGGTCGTCGGCACGCTCGCCGCATTCGGCACGTTCGCGGTGGGCTTCATCGGCCGGCCGATGGGCGGCATCGTGTTCGGCCACTTCGGCGACCGCATCGGCCGCAAGTCGATGCTGATGATCACGCTGCTGCTGATGGGCGTGCCGAGCATGATCATCGGGCTGATCCCGTCGTACGACAGCATCGGCTACTGGGCCGCCGCGCTGCTGATCGCGATGCGCTTCCTGCAGGGGATGGCCGTCGGCGGCGAATGGGGCGGCGCGGTGCTGATGGCCGTCGAACACGCGCCGAAGGGCCGCAAGGGGCTGTTCGGCAGCCTGCCGCAGACGGGCGTCGGGCTCGGCCTGATCCTGTCGTCGGTCGCGATGGCCGCGGTGGCCGCGCTGCCGGAAGCCGACATGCTGTCGTGGGGCTGGCGCGTGCCGTTCCTCGCGAGCATTGCGCTCGTCGGCCTCGGCTGGTTCATCCGCGCGAAGGTGCCCGAATCGCCCGACTTCGAGAAGATGCAGCGCCAGGGCAAGGCCGAGAAGTCGCCGGTGACGGCCGCGCTGCGCCGCCATCCGCGCGAGGTGCTGACGATCGTCGGCGCGCGCGCCGCCGAGAACACCTGGTTCTACATGGTCGTCACGTTCGCGCTCGCTTACGCAACGCAGCAGCTGCATCTGCCGAAGGCCGAGATGCTGCACGCGATCACGGCCGGCGCGGCGCTGTCGCTCGTCACGATGCCGCTGTGCGGCCACCTGAGCGACCGCATCGGCCAGCGCCGGATGTTCGCGATCGGCCTCGTGCTGATGTGCATGTTCGCCGCACCGTTCTTCATGATGCTCGGCACGCAGCAGACGTCGTACGCGTGGTGGGCGATCGTGCTCGGCCTCGGCGTCGTGTTCCCGATCCTCTATGCGCCGGAATCGCTGCTGTTCGCGCAGCAGTTCCCCGCGGAAATCCGCTACAGCGGCATCTCGCTGTCGGTGCAGTTGGCCGGCGTGATCGGCGGCGGCTTCGCGCCGATGATCGCGACGTCGCTGCTCAAGGCCGGCGGCGGCCAGCCGCATTACGTGATCGCGTACCTCGTCGGCTTCGGCGTGTTCGCGCTCGTGTGTACCGCGCTGATGCGCCCGGCACGCGCCTGAGCCCGCCGGCCTGCCTTCGATCGATTTCAGTTCAGCCTGCCGCCCGCCGCGCATGCTCGCGCGGCGGTAGCAGACACCCTTTTTGTCGTCACACCGATTACCGGAGAGTTCCATGAACGCCGCAGTTCCCCAGACCACCCTCGCCCTGCCCACCGCCAAGCTGCTGATCGACGGCGCGTTCGTCGAATCGCAAAGCGCCGAATGGGGCGACATCGTCAACCCCGCGACGCAGGAAGTGATCGGCCGCGTGCCGTTTGCGACGCTCGACGAGGTCGACGCCGCGATCGCGTCCGCGCAGCGCGCATTCCAGACGTGGAAGACGACGCCGATCGGCGCGCGGCTGCGCATCATGCTGAAGTTCCAGGATCTCGTGCGCCGCAATCTCGAACGGATCGCGCACACGCTGACGGCCGAGCAAGGCAAGACGCTGCCCGACGCGCAGGGCGACATCTTCCGCGGCCTCGAAGTGGTCGAGCACGCGTGCTCGATCGGCACGCTGCAGCAAGGCGAATTCGCGGAAAACGTCGCGGGCGGCGTCGATACCTACACGCTGCGCCAGCCGATCGGCGTGTGCGCGGGCATCACGCCGTTCAACTTCCCCGGGATGATTCCGCTGTGGATGTTCCCGATGGCGATCGTGTGCGGCAACACGTTCGTGCTGAAGCCGTCGGAGCAGGATCCGCTGTCGACGATGCAGCTCGTCGAGCTCGCCATCGAGGCCGGCGTGCCGCAAGGCGTGCTCAACGTCGTGCACGGCGGCAAGACGGTGGTCGACCGTCTCTGCACGCACCCGGACATCAAGGCGATCTCGTTCGTCGGCTCGACGCGGGTCGGCACGCATGTGTACAACCTCGGCAGCCAGCACGGCAAGCGCGTGCAGTCGATGATGGGCGCGAAGAACCACGCGGTCGTGCTGCCCGATGCGCACCGCGAGCAGTCGATCAACGCACTCGTCGGCGCGGGCTTCGGCGCGGCCGGCCAGCGCTGCATGGCGACGTCGGTCGTCGTGCTGGTCGGCAAGGCGCGCGACTGGCTGCCGGAGCTCGTCGAGAAGGCGAAGGCGCTGAAGGTCAATGCGGGCGCGGAAGCCGGCACGGACGTCGGGCCGGTCGTGTCGAAGGCCGCAAAGGAACGCATCCTGTCGCTGATCGACCAGGGCGTGAAGGAAGGCGCAACGCTGTTGCTCGACGGCCGCAACGTGAACGTGCCCGGCTACGAGCAGGGCAACTTCGTCGGCCCGACGATCTTCTCGGGCGTGACGACCGACATGTCGATCTACACGGAAGAAATCTTCGGGCCGGTGGTGGTCGTGCTCGAAGCCGACACGCTCGACGAAGCGATCGCGCTCGTCAACCGCAACCCGATGGGCAACGGCGTGGGCCTGTTCACGCAGAGCGGCGCGGCGGCGCGCAAGTTCCAGAGCGAGATCGACATCGGCCAGGTCGGCATCAACATCCCGATTCCGGTGCCGGTGCCCTACTTCAGCTTCACGGGCTCGCGCGGCTCGAAGCTCGGCGATCTCGGCCCGTACGGCAAGCAGGTCGTGCAGTTCTACACGCAGACCAAGACGGTCACCGCGCGCTGGTTCGACGACGACGCGACGGCCGGCGGCGTGAACACGACGATCGCGCTGCGCTGACCCCGGGAGCCTGTCAATGGAAATCGCATTCATCGGACTCGGCAACATGGGCGGCCCGATGGCCGCCAACCTGCTGAAAGCCGGCCACGCGCTGACGGTGTTCGATCTCGACGCGCACGCGGTCGACGTCGCGGTACGCGCTGGCGCAACGGCCGCCGGCTCGCCGCGTGAAGCGGCCGCGCGCAGCGCGATCGTGATCACGATGCTGCCGGCCGCGCAGCACGTGCGCGCGGTCTATCTCGGCGACGACGGCGTGCTGGCCGGCGCACGCGCCGG
>NZ_JAAGPE010000224.1:0-15862 GCF_017104605.1 Burkholderia sp. Ac-20384
GACTGGATCGAAGGCTATTACAATCGACAGCGCATGCACACGTCGATCGACTACTGCACTCCCGTCGAATACGAAACCGTACGCGCTGCTGCATGACATGCTGTACGTGAAAACGAGGCAGGGTCAGGGCTACACGGCCGATGACACGCGCCGGTTCGCAGTGGCCATCGGCCTGAAGCCATTGACCACAGCGGTGTGCAGTCCACAAAGTAATGGGATGGCCGAGAGCTTTGTGAAGACAATGAAACGCGACTACGTCGCCTTCATGCCGAAGCCGGACGCAGCGACTGCTGCACGCAACTTGGCCATCGCGTTCGAGCACTACAACGACAAGCATCCCCATAGCGCGCTGAAATACCGCTCGCCTCGCGAGTTCCGGCGCTCGATGGATTCAGCAACCTTAGTGTGACGCTGTGTCCGGTATTACAGGGGCAACTCCAAAAGGCTGGCCGGTTCACTTCGCATTTACAGCCAATACTTCTCGTCTGACCGTAAAGCATTGAAGAGTTGCAGTAAATATAGCACCTGTACCTATAACTTCCGTGAACCAAAATGGGTTGCATTCCGTCAAAGAAAATCTCAACGGTTTCGCCGTGGGAAAGCTACACCTTGGAGGCATCAGACACTGATCCGACCGACGCAAGCGCCAATCGGCTTCATGTCAATCGGAGATCAAGCCACGCTCAACCGAGTACTCGGCTCGAAGGACTTGCCCCTCGTACGGTCAATCGCCAGCGCGGTTCTTTTCCCGCAGCGACAATGCCTGGCTCAAGTGCGTTTCCTGCAACAGCGGAACGGTTTCTGCAGCCTACGACACGTGCCACATCGAGGATAAACAAGGATAGAATATACGGGGTTGATTCGACCGAAACTCCACAAGTTCTCGATGCTACTGAACTCGGAGAATTACGAAAGAGATGGGCTAGCTGGGCCGCCAAAGGAGGCGAAGCTGAAGACCGATTGGGAGCCATCAAGCGGCTAGAAGAATTTGCGGGTGGAGAACTCACATCACAAGCAGAAAAATTAATCCGCAGACGTTACAAATCACAGCCTCTACAATTAGAAGAGGAGCTTATTTATGCAACCCAACTAGACCTTAGTAAGCTGGGTTTAACGAGCCTTCCACCGCTTCCATCAGAAATACGTGGTCTCGATTTTTCCCATAACAGGCTGAGTAATACATCAGAACTCGCCGCCGTGATACGCAGTCGGTCGACCATAAAAATGGTAAATATTTCGCACAATCAAATCGACGACATGTCTTCGCTCGACATCATGAGGCGTGAATATTTAAAAGCTAATAAAGTAGTCATTTTTCATTTTAATGGCAATCCGGCAACGCCAGACGTCAATAAGGCTCTGGATATATTTTTAGAGTGGAATTCACAAATTAGCGCGGCTTTTAACGAGACAAATCAGATCACTGAAGATCACAGCATTTTTTGCAAAATCCCACTTTTTCGATCTGCAGACGAGAGCCCAATAAATGTTTTCAGAGAAGATGGACTTTTATTGCCGACCCGCGGAATCGCAGAAGAAGGTAAAATCTTAGGCACCGCCCTCAAGCACCAACGAGAATTCGTATCGAATAGACTCTCGACCACACCCAATAGAGAGGTTGCTGAAATGTTTTGCAAAAAGCGAAATAGACATTGGGTATTCGTGATTGACCCTCAACCTCATGGAACATATGCGAATGAAATAATTTATGGCCAAGGCGAGGAGTCAATGTATTATAGCGAGGAAGAAATCCAAGTGCCAATATGGATTAAGTCTCGCGACATTCGAGGTGCCTACCCAGTCGGCTCTGACGGTCCAAAATATGGAGAACTTATAAAAAATCCTTATTATAATATGTCCAATATTTACGAGTTTGATTAGTGTAAGCCAATGAGGCTGGCACCATTTGGGGTGCCTTTGATTCCCGCGCGTTTTTCCAGTTGGACGCCTTTAAGCCTGACAAGACCTTGCCTTATGGCCCCAAATAACTATTCATATAAAACAATGGGTTAGTATCTACCTTTCGTTGCCGAACAAAAGAGCGTCTTCTGACATGGCCACATCGAAGATGGTGGATCAAGCCATCAAGATGACGGGACGAAATAGACAAGGAACCGATGAACGAACTGGACAACGAACAGGCGCTGAAGTCGTATCCCGACCGCCGCCAGTTGCACCTGAAACGCACCGGGAAATCCGATGGATCGCGTGATCGCGGGCGAGGAGTTCAGCGACGTGACGGTCGAAGTCGAATCGGCCTCCGACGAAAGCGTGAGCTAGGTCCACCGCATCCGCAGCCTCGTGCTGACGAACGCCGCCGGCGAACCGAACTGCCTCGCGCTCGTGGTGCACGACGCAACCGAATGGGCGAGCGCCGAGGAGTGCTTCGAGCGCATCTTCAACGCGAACCCGGCGCCGGCCGTGATCTGCCGGCTCGACGACCTGTGCTACGTGAAGGTCAACCAGGGCTTTCTCGACATGACCGGCCAAGTGCATGAAGACGTGCTCGGCCGCTCGGTATACGAGGTCGACGTGCTCGAACAGGCCGAGCGGCGCGAACTCGCGATCGAGCGGCTCGGCGAAGGCGCGACGATTCCGCAGATGGAGGCCGTGCTGAAGCTCGCGGACGGCAGCACGAAGGCCATGGTGGTCGCCGGGCAGCCGATCGACATGAACGACGAAGCGTGCATGCTGTTCACGTTCATGGATCTCGAGCCGCGCAAGCAGGCCGAGCGTGCACTGCGGCAGAGCGAGGAACGCTCCGCGACGGCGTTCCAGATGGCACCGGTCCCCACCGCGATCGTCACGGCCGTTGCTCGACGTGAACGGCGCGTTCGCCGCAATGACGGGCCATCCGCAGGACGACCTGCTCGGCAAATTCGCGGAGGAGATCGGGCTGTGGGCCGAACGCGCCGCGTGGCAGCGCATCGAAGACCGGCTGGCGCGCGACGGCAACGTGCGCAACGCCGATGTGCGGATCCGCACGCGTGAAGGCGACGTGCGCGATTGCGTCGTGTCGTCCGGCCCCGTCGCGATTCACGGGCGCGACTGCCTGCTCGTCGCGCTGCTCGACATCAGCGACCGCAAGCGTACCGAGATGGAGCTCGTCTACGCGATCGAAACGGCGATGCAGGATGCGTCCTGGTTCAGCCGCACGCTGATCGAGAAGCTGGCGAACGTGCGGCGCGCGAATGCGCCGGATGCGGGCGCCCAGCCGTCGGACCTGACCGCGCGCGAGCGCGACGTGTTCGACCTGCTGTGCCATGGCCTGACCAACAAGGAAATCGCCGGCCGTCTCGGGCTCGCGCCGAACACCGTGCGCAATCACGTCGCGACGATCTACGCGAAGCTCGACGTGTACAGCCGCGGCGAGGCGATCGTCTGGGCGCGCGAGCGCGGGTTAGTCGGCCGAACAAGCAACCGCAGCAGTTGAGTCGTTTTGTCGTCGGGCCGCGTTTTACGCAGGCGACGTTATTGACGTTCCTAACGAGCGGATGCTGAACTAGAACGTCGTCGTAGCTGGAAAGCGGACTGATACTTTTGCCGACTCCTGGAGACCTTCATCAACGGTGCGGTTCGCGAGATGCCGGACCTTGGTCGAGCATCTCATCCGAGTGTTTCCCCTTCTTGCTTGACCGCGGTAGACATATACTGTTCGCGGACTGCCAGTCCCCCGTATCGTAGGCCAAAATAAAGTCGTCACCGTTTGCGAAGTAAAAATGTCACTTCGCCGCCTCGCGTCGGAGATGAAGGGCGAAACCGTCGTGAATTCATGAGGTTGCACGTCGCGAATTAAAGTTGTCACCGGCCTCGGTGTTGCGATGACCAGTGTCAACTCCCGCGCAGCGCCGTTGCAGCGCTGACAGCCCCTGTCACGCGTTGTGCGAAACCGGAGTTTGAGCAGGCGATCGTGCCGTCGTGATAAGGGGGTTATCCGTAAGCGGTCTTTCAACGACGTCTCTCTGACACATCGTCGTTCGAGTTGAATCGTTCAGGCAAGATGTCGCCCGACGTTCGATGGAGTTCGATACGCTATATTGTCGACCTCGGTACATCTTCGAGCTTGCATCTATGGAACGTCAAACTGAGAGGCCGAGCGCGGCGGATCATTCCCAACAGAGTCAACTGCTGCGCCGCGGACTTGCTCTTGAGTACATCACTCTGGGATGGAACGTCGTTGGTGTCGTGATCGTCGGCTTTGCTGCCCTGGCCGCGCGTTCAGTGGCTCTCGCAGGTTTTGGGCTCGATTCTCTGATTGAGATATTCGCTTCTGTCGTGGTTGTCTGGCATCTGACAGGTGCCGGGGGCAACAAGGAGAAGCTTGCGTTGCGGATGATCGGAGCTGCCTTCATTGCGCTGGCCGGCTATATGGGGTTCCGGCTTGGAACCCCTGTAGGCGCGCTGACGCACCTCGCCGAACGGCGTCGGATCGGCTACGCTGTCGTCCACATAGAGCGACAACAGGCGGCCAATCTGCGGCGTTTCTCGATGGCGCTTTACCTGCTCGGCGATGAGGGACTGTTTCGCGCCCGCACTGCTTTCTTCTTCGAGCTGCTTCATATGGAAAGCCATCGCATCGACCAGATTGTCGGTGAGCTGTCGGAAGCGCACCCACGCGTAACACAGCAGGTAGAGCTGCGTCTGGTCCGCCTTCAGGTTGCGCAGGTCGTGGACGGTATAGAAGTTCGCCAGGCTCGCGTAATACAGCACGTTCTGCTGCGAGATACCCAGCTGAGGCAGCAGCGTCTTGGCGATTTCGTGTAACGGTTGCAAAGTGGCGCGCTTTTCGCGTTCGCGGACCATCTGACGCCAGCCGAAATCCTTGGCGTCCTGTTTCAGCGCCGCCAGTTGCGACAGGGTATCATCGCGCACCAGGAGCCGGTCCAGCATGGCTTTGGTCGATTCGTCCAATACACCTGCGAGCAGGTGGCCCAGCCGGCGACGTTCGACGGACAGAGCTTCGCTGATCAGCTCTTGCAAGGTCGTGTAACCGGGCCGGATTATCTTGTGCTCGTTGAGCCACACGATGACTTCGGCGGCGACGAATCCCGGCGTCACGTCACGACGTACGATCTGCGCGGCCTGCTGCTCGAGTTGCGACAGGAAGACGGTCGCCCACGGCCGATAGCCGTACAGTTCAGCGATCTGTTCGCGCTGAGCGTAGTATTCATGCTTGGTGATCGGTTTGCGTTCGAGCGGCTCGCCGTGGAAATAGCGGCTCAGCACGAAATCGAAATCGTCTTCGACCTCGTCCCAATCGAAGCGGAAGAAGGCGTGCTTGGCCTTGAAGTAGCCGATCTGCAAGACGCAATAGATCTGCGCTGATATGGAAGGCCGGCTACTGGCGAGCGCCAGTTCGGATTCGGTCAGCGCCAGGTATTCCAGCCGCTGCGCATCGTCGAAATCAGGCAGACCATACAGGGCTTCCTGTTCGGCGTCGGAAAGGACGCTGAGCAGCTTATTCTTGTTGATCATCGACCATCCTCTCCACGCAACGCCAGATCCTTTGATTTTGTGAGATCACCACCATGGGGTACGACAGGTATGTTGAATTTCCGCATTCTACAGAGATAACCTTTATTATCTCTGTATTGTTGTTTTTGTACTAAACTCGATGACATGAAAACGCGCCTCACGATCCCGTCCACCACCGACATCCCGGCCGACTTTCCTGACGCCGACGCACTGGCAGCGCTGCGTGCCTGGTACGAGGGCGCATCCTCGCGTGACGCAGCCTACCGATACCTGCACGAGCGGCTCAGCCATGGCCAGTCAGCCCGCGGCGTCATCGGCCAGATCCGCCGGCAACTGGCGCTTCATGCCCGTAACCGACAGCGGGCAGATCTGGCCATGCTGTTCGAATGCCCGACCGACAAGCGTATGCATCATGCGCGCGCCACCTCGCTGGCTGTCGAGCTACTACGCACCATGCCCGCACCAGCCCCGCAGATCGGGGACGACATTGTGCGCTGGCTACCGGCGCGCGCTGTCCGTACCCTGAACGCGGCCGGCATCCGGACCCTGACCGATCTCACAGTACGGATTCCGCGTCGCCGGCAGTGGTGGGCGGTCATTCCGGGTCTTGGTCCGGCCAGCGCCAGAAGGATCGAGGCCTTCTTTGCCGCGCACCCGGCGCTCACCGAGCGCGCCCGCGCCCTGATCGTCGCGGACCGGCAGTCCGTCGTCACGCCCTGGGAACAACTACGGCTACCGCACGAGGTTGACGGATCAGCCGGCGCATTTCGAGCCCCGGCGTCGAGCTGTACCCTGGGCGTTGACAACGACTACGAGGCTATCCAGGCATGGCTTGCATTGCATGAATCCCCGGCCACGCAGCGCGCCTACCGCAAGGAAGCCGAACGCCTGATCCTGTGGGCCATCGCCGCTCGCGGCAAGGCCCTGTCTTCCCTGACCACCCGGGATGCAACTGATTACCGGGCGTTTCTGCGCAGACCCACACCGCGCGAACGCTGGGTCGGGCCACCGCGACCGCGCACATCACCAGACTGGCGCCCATTCGTCGATAACCTTTCCGCCCGTTCGATCGCCCATGCGCTGGCCGTGCTTGGCGCGTTGTTCCGCTGGCTGGTCGAGCAGCGCTATGTTGTGGCCAACCCCTTTGCCGGCATCAAGGTGCGCGGGAGCAAGCGCGCCATGGCCCTGGAAACCGCGCACGCCTTCACAGAAGGAGAATGGCTGCTCACGCGCGCCATTGCAAACGGACTCGAGTGCTCCTACGGCTGGCAAACCGCCGCCGCGCAACGACTTCGGTTCATGCTGGATTTCGGCTACGCGACTGGACTACGGATCAGCGAACTGGCCAGTGCAACCTTGCGCAGTGTCGAGGCGGACGCCGCCGGCGACCACTGGCTGCACGTGATCGGCAAAGGCGGCAAGCCAGCCCGGGTTACCTTGACACCCCTGGCGCGCACCGCACTGGACCGGTATCTTCAGGAACGGGGATTACCCGTCAGCCGCGCGCTCTGGAACCCCGCCACGCCGCTGATCGGCAGCCTGGACGCCGATGCTGACGGCATCAAGCCCCTGCGTCTGTGGGAAGTCATGCGCAGATTTTTCCGGCACGCTGCGCAGATTATTGAAAACGACCATCCGGCGCTGACTGAGAAACTCCGGCAGGCGACACCGCACTGGATGCGGCATACCCATGCAACCCATGCGATTGCGAAGGGCGTCGAGCTGAGCGCCGTGCGAGATAACCTTCGTCATGCATCGATTGCGATCACGTCGATTTATTTGCATACCGACGATGTGAAGCGGGCACGACAGTTCCGGCAGGCATTTACCGGCTGAGCTCCCTCTCACAACACATATGCAACCGCCCACCCCACAGGCCTTCAGAATGAACATGCTGAAACGTCGCCTCGCTGCGACAGACGACAAGCTGCAGGAAATCAAGACAGCACGCAAGGCAGCCGCCAAGGCACAGCGCCAGCAGGTCAAACAAACGCGCGCGGACCGCGAGCGAAAGATCGTGCTGGCCGGCGAGGCGTTGCTGCGCCGTGTCGACCGCGGCGAGTGGGATGTTGCGGATTTTAACGCGATGATGGATGAGTTCCTGTTCCGTCCGGCAGATCGCGCGCTGTTCGATCTCGACGACGAGTAGCTGTAACGACCTGCAATCGAAATGCGCTGAACCTGTAATCAACGCGAATTCCGGCCAGCATTAACGGCAACTGGCGGCACACGCAAATCCGGATTATCTGCACTGATACGATTCAGATCGGCAGTCCGGCTGCCAGCAGCCTGTCGCGCAGGGTCGCGGCCCGTACCGGCTCCAGCGAGTTGCACGATTTCGTGGCCCGCTACGGACTTTCGCGTATTTGCAGCAGGCCGGGATGCGGAACTGGCAGACTGCTGAAGTGCGCTGCCTCGCGCGCAAACGGCTGACGACTATGCGGCACTCTTGCCATGGACGCGCCTCTGGTAAGAGACGCCGTAACCCCAAACTCATTCACAGAAGCGGTCATGCGCCCCCTATCGCCTAATTCAGAGATTAACGCAAGCTATTACCTTGGGAAAGGATACGACGCAGAGTCCACCACAAACGAGGTCAATAAGAGGCTTCCCGCTGGACGGCCAGCCTATCAAGCGGATGACATCCGGGGATTCCGCGATAAACGTGCAGCATTTCTGCAAGGCCTACCCCAGCGACACCCGGGACAGGCTGTCACGTCAGGCGTCTCCATGCAACCGACGACACAAGCCCCAAGACCATCATCATCGGCGGCTAGGCAGCAAAGATTAAACGTTGGCGCAATGGGCAGCGTTCCGAACGCTTCTGGTTATGCTAATCCATTGTTGATGGAGATATCTTCCGCGTGGTCTAGAATATTGCCGAACGACGCCGTGCAGGATATCAATCATGACCTTACGAAAAATGGCCTTGGTCATGTCGTTTGGGGCTCCAAGCCAGTATTCTATCTAGAGGAGAAAGCTGAGGAAGGTGTCTGGAAAGATATGACGGCCTGTGCGAGCCTCGGAGGCGTTAAGCCGGGATTTACTCTCATTCCTTCTTCGAAAAACGATCAATTGCCAGAAGACGAGCAATTTGGATATCTCGTCAATCTGAAAAATACAACCGACGTTATAACCGCCAACAAACCTTTCTTTATTTCTCGTTTTAATCTGAACGCAGAATGGAGTAGTGAACAAATTTTGCATCAACATGTTCTGCCTTTTCTTGGAACAAAGGAATATTCCAAAGATGGCGAGCTTACAGCGATTTTACTTGGCTACGGACGGGAAAATTCGGCCGCACATACCCTCTCCATCAAAGGCAATCCGGCCCAAAAATCAACGGTTGCTGAGCAAAACCATCGACTAGACAGATGGGTCAAAGAACGTACGCAGGAATTAGGCCAAGCTAAGGATTTTGGATATTCGATGCCAGCCGTTCCAACTTTCATGAAATTCGACACGCCGGAAACGCGGGGGCTACTGAATACTTATATTCAGGAAAGTAACGGTATTCAGGATGGTCACATGGCTCTGCTGCATCGGCATGAAGATAAAACTGACGGCAGCCTGCTTCAGGATTCTCGATTGCTTGTTTCAGCCTTCCTCCAGGAGCTTTTCTACGACCCCAATCAATAAATCAATCTCGAGGCGCATGATTATCACCGTCCGACACCCTGATGGTAGTGTATTTTGGCGTGGACCAAGGTCTTTTGGCAGTGAATGGGACTCGAATTCCTGCTGCTGGCACCGAATTGCTTGAAATGGACCACGCCAGCAATGGGGAGCACAGACAGGAGTTGCGTGCTCAGCCGCGAGGTGAGCTCACCAATGCAAAGGAGGAACCGGTAATCAAAGGGTTCGAAGCCGAGGCTCAGCGTACGCATAGCAGATTACCGCGTGATGCCCATAAACCTGTTGGCGCTTACACAACAGACGGAGTTATTTCTATAAGTGCAAAGAATGCCGATGTCGAGGAAATGATCGTGGCGCAGCAGCCCGAGTTTGAGAGACTAACGGAAAGTGGGGGCTAGCTGATAGGCGCGCATTAATAGTAGGGACGCAAGAAAGTATTACCGCGTACCAAAATGGTGAGTCATTGTCCGATGAAAGCTCCGAATGAGGTGCGGGCCGATCCGGCAGCGCCGCAAGCGCGCATCGCTGGTGGATGACGCCCATCGGCGGACTGGCGCTATGTGGAAGTCAGGCGTCACCAGCTAGTCAGCGTCACGCGCGGGCAACAAGCCGATTGACGTTCACATGTGGAACGACGGAGTTTTCTGGGGTTCCGGCGTAGAACCCCTATATCGTGGTTCAAACGATATATGTGTTCACCACTGGCGGGCGACCGGCACCGTCACCCGCAGGCATTGCATGGCTTACGGCAACGGTCATCGCTATGCTCGCCCTTGCACGCGGCAAGCTTGTCACGGGCCGACGTCTGGACAACGCAGTGCTTATCGCAGAATCACGCGTAACCGTGATCGACGCTTATCTCGCGGCAGCCGTGCTCGTCGGCATCGCGCTCAATACGGTTGCAGGATGGTGGTGGGCGGATCCGCTCGCAGGCCTTGTGATCGTCTACTATGCAGTCGTTGAAGGCGTGGCCCACTGGCGAGAAGGAACCTCAGTAAAGGCCTGAGCCGACGATGCTTTCGTACTTGATCTTGGAGACATCGCTCGGGATCACCGTCCCAGCAGATGGCCGGGGATGTGCCAAGGCAGAAGAGCACTATAGTCGTCGACATGCTGCGCACGCGGGAGATGCTCGAACAGCCAGGTGAGGTAGCGGTACGGGTCGATGCCATTCGCCTTGCACGTCTCGACGAGGGAGTACAGATTGGCGCTGGCCTGCGCACCAGCAACCGTGTCGGCGAACAACCAGCCCTTGCGGCCGACGACGAACGGGCGGATCGCGTTCTCGCATAGGTTGTTCGAGATCGGCCAGTTGCCGTTCTCAACGTAGCGGACCAGCTTGGGCCATTGTCCGCTCATGTACTGCAATGCCTTGCCGAGCAAACTCGACGGCACAACACCCGGTAGATGTTCAACCAGCATACGTTCGACGGCGGCTAGCACAGGGGCGCTGTATCGGGCACGCAATCGCTGCCGCCGCTCTGACTTCCATTGAGCACTACGCGCTTCGGCAGCGAACAGCTTGCTGATCAGCATAATGAAGCGCGTCGCAAGCAGATCCGGCGAGCGTGCGGCCTTCGGCACCGACTCCTCGGCCTTGATGAAGCCGCGGCGCACGTGCGCCCAGCATCCGAGATGCACGAGCTGGTGATCGTGTGCGATGCCGTTGTAGAGCTCGTACCCGTCCGTCATCAGCGCAGTGCCGGGCTGCACGCCGGCATAGAGCTTCTGTGCATGTTGGGCGCCGCGCCCTGGCGAGTACGAGAACATCCGCACGGGCGGCCCCACACCGTTGACCTGCGCCCATAGGTAGCTCTTCGCCTGCGGTCTTCGTCCCGGTTCCTTTAGCACCTGGAACGTGGTTTCGTCGCCATAGATCAAGTTCGATTCGAGCAGCGCGTCACGCAGCAGGTTGATTACTGGCTGGGTGGCCAGCCCTACTCGCACCACGCTCGCTGCCAGCGTGTTCGATGAGATGTCGCCGCCGAAGCGACGCAGCAGCGTGGCCTGGCGATACAGTGGCATGCCGTATTGGTACTTGCCGGTGATGATCCACGCGAGTGCGGATTCCGTGAGCAGCCCGCGCGGAATGATGCGCGTCGGCGCCGGCGTGACCTTGATACCGAGGTCGCAGCACGGGCAAGCGTACTTGACCCGCTGGTGCTGAACGACTCGCACCTGCTCGGGAATCACGTCGAGCTGCTCGCTCGTTTCCACGCCGATCTCGATGAGGGAATGGCCGTCATGCGTGCAGAACCGTTCCGACGCCGGCAACTCGTGCCGCACGACCTCGCGCGGCAAGTTCGGATCAAGTGGTTTGCGCCCGCGCTTGCCGCGCGTATGGGCTGCGACCGACGTGCCTGGCACGTCTTCACGTGCGGGCGCATTGGCAGTCGTCGCCAGTGCCTCGGCTTCGTTGAACAGGCCGAGTTGGTCGGCATGGCGCGCCTCGCTCGATGCACCGAACAGCTCGTGCTTGTAGGCCCGCAGTTTCCCTTCGGCCAGATCGCGCTGGGCCGTCACGAGCCGAAGTTCGCCCCGCAGCGCATCACGTTCGGCGCTCGCGGCAATCAGCGCCTCGTACTCCTCGGCGCTCAGCATGACGGGCGTGTTCGGCATGGTCGGTTAGACCATGCCATGCGCGTGGTGTTCAGCTCATTCGCGCGTAATATCGCTGGGGATGCTTCTGGATCACGGCAAGGTCGATTCCGTCGAGCAGCCAGTGCAGCTGCTCAGTGCTGAGTGTGATCGTGTCACCTCCGTTCGGCCAAACGAAGCGATCGGCTTCGAGTCGTTTGAGCAGCAACCAGAAGCCGTTGCCACCCCAGCCGAGGATCTTGATTCGATCGCGACGTCGATTGCCGAACACGTAGAGCGAGGCATCCATCGGGTTCAGTCGCATCGATTGCTCGACGAGAATCGCCAGACTGTTCATGCCGTACCGGAAGTCGACAGGATCGCGGTGCAGGTAGACCTTCAAGCCTTCGTCGAACCGGAACACGGCAGCCTCCCGAGCATATGAATCACGGTGGCCAGTTCGTCGACGCTCGCCTCGCCAAGGTCAAACTCGACACCATTGGTCAGGCGCACGTGTAACGATAGTGCCATTGCTCGGACCGGAGGTAACGGCTCCGGCAGCATTGCTGGTGACGAAGGGGAAACCGCTACGACTGACACGAACGCCGATGGCGTATTAGGGAGGTCGATCGCAACGCCGTCAGAAACCGCAGGCGTCCGGGCCACTCGCTCATGTTCGAGCTGGGCCTGCATCTTTTGGTAGCGCGCAATCCAGCTGCGTAACAGGTTCGGATTGAGGTCATGCTCCATGGCCGTCCGGGCTATTGAAACGCCCGGCTGCAGGCAGATCTGTACCAATTCATCACGAGCGGCGTCGTCATATTCCCGGCGGCCATCTCGTTTCCGCCCGACGACCAATCGGCTCCGTAGGTCTTGTTTCTCACTCATACACTCTGATACCAGCTGTCCACGTGGACACGTAGCATCAGAGTGCAGCGATTTCTACACAAGGGCGTCGTTATTCGATCGCTTACGAATCGGCAGGCGCGGCGGTTGGAGCAACGCTCCGCTACGCTGTGGCGAGGACGTGGCCGGTCGCATGGCGAGATTGAATGTAGCCACATTGATGCGCTGCGTGCTGCCACAAGGCCGGCTCGGGACAGTAACCCGGCGCATCCATTAACTCGCTGTCCTTCAAAACGATTTCGACCGCACGTGCGAACGACTCCATCGGAATCTCGAGACGGCCCGGTAGACTGGCCTTGTGGTGGGCCGCCTCAAACGCCCGCCAGAGTTCACCCGCGTCATCGAGCAAGCGATAGCCAGCGTCGAAAGCCTGCGGCAGATAGAATCGCGTAAAACTCCAGCCGCTAGTCTCCGGATACGCGGTCTGGTCGTAACCGTTCAGACAGGTCGCGACATCGTCGACGTTGCGAATCCCGTAAAACGGCAGCTCTTCCACCATCAAGCGCGCGACGATCTGCGTCTTGCCGGCAATCTGCAGGGCGGTTTTCTGGGAGAGCAGTTCCTGTTGGCCGACGAGAAACGTGAACAGCTTGATTTGCTGGCGATCGAGCGCGTCGTGAACGTCGCGCAACCATTCGTATTCGTTTTCGTTGTATCGCTGCGCCTCGTCGCAAAACAGCAGCACGGTACCGCTGCCCGCACGGGCGGCAGCCTCGCGAATGCGCAACGTCAGACGCATGCGCTTAGCCGATCCGACGCCTGCGTTCGGGTTATGGTCTCCGACAGCCTCAAGCAGGTTCACGAAGAATGGACCTTCGGCGTGACGCGGCTTGTGTTCGCACTGCGCGTGGTAGCTGGTGATTTTCGGCAGATCTCGGGCCATCAGCAATCGCAGATATTCGATTGCACGGGTCTTGCCAATGCGCGGCGGTCCATAGATAAGCGCGCCCATGATGCGATAGCGCAAACATTTCGTAACAAGATCGTAGAAAGCCTCGATGGCCGGCGTAGCGATCCGGTAATTGCCGGTCGCCAAGGGATGCAACGCCGGATCGATGGGACGTGGAACCTCAACTGACATGGTGTCCTCCTCTCGGAAACGGTGGATCAACCTACCTGACCGGTGCCGATCTTCAGCTTGTGCGGATGTGCCCGCACCCGCGGGGTTTCGGGCTGGACGACACTGGTGGCCGGGTAGGCTACAGCGGTCGATGTGGACGTGGACGTCGATGTCGACATCGGTCCCGGCGGCGTCCGAACGATCGGCGCGGCCGCCAGGATGCGAGCCGCCTGCGCCAAATCGGACGCAGCCCGACGGGTTTTTCCGGCCTGCTCGAACTTGGCACGGATGTACTTCTCGATCCCGCGGGCATCCAGCGATGCCCGCAGACGCTTGCGGCCTTGGGCCTTGCGAATCTCCTGTCGCAAGGTCAGGTTGTGCGGCACGACGCGCCACGCACCTTGCGCGTCGAGGACACCTAATTCGGTGCCGTCGAGCAGGAACGCACGGACACTGCGCAAGTCGTCCGCGTTCAGGTAGACGAGCAGTTGCTTACCGATGAGCCCTGTGCTGCAAGCCAGAACGGGGCTCGAATACCGCACACCGTAGAGGTTGATATGCGGTCGGGTACCCTGATTCAGATAGGCGTGGACACGACAGCGCTTCGCCGACTGCATCAGGCACAGCGTGCGACGGCGGGGCTCCGGCAACCAGTTCACGAGCGTGTGTCGGCCACGGACGAACAATTCCATCGCCTCGAGCGGCGAGACGTTGTTGAGTCCGGTGTGCGGCGTGCCGTTGTAGCTCGCAATTGCGTATTCGACCAACTCTTCGAGCTCGTCGAAGGATACGAACAAGCGCAGATTGCCCTTTGGGTCCGACAAAGCGCGACGCAAATCGCGAGGATGGCTGCCGGTGTAGCCCGGTAAGCGCGAGGATAACCGAGTGGCGATCGTGCCAAAGAACCGTTCGATGTAAGGGCGCTCATCTGGACTGTGCTTCGGTCCGGCCGCGACCTGACAGCCAACGAACTCGCATAAAGCGGCCAGCGTCTCGGTGGCGAGATTCGCCTTCGCGTTGTCGAGCTTGATGTGCTCCCACGTCACGTACGCCAGCTCAGGCATGCGTTGAGACGGGTAGCCATCCATGGGACCGTAGCCGAGTTCGCGAATCGTGAAGGACCGGGCTCGATGCGGCTCGAGCGCCGCTTCGATCGCTTTGATGACATCGTAGCGACTGTATTCGCGAGCCAGAACGAGGTGATGCCCGAGCACAGCGCGTGTGCAAACGTCAATGATCACCAGCAACCAGACGCGTTCGATTTCGAACTCGTGCGTAAAACCGAGCGGATCGGCCATCACGATCTTGAGACGGATATCAAGCCGGTGTCCGTCGAATTCAACGACCCGGTAGGGACGCGTCGCGGCGGGTGCAGCGAAATCATCGCTGTGCGGCAGGCCTTTCAGATGCGTCGCGCCAGCGGCACGCGCAGCGGTGCCGAATCCGCTCAGCAGTTCGCTTTTGACGCGGGCCGAGAGCGATCGGATCGCGTGGCTCGCCGTATTGAACGGATAATCGGCGGCCGTGAGGCCGCACTGGCGACATTGCAGAAGAAAACTCGCATGCAGTCCTTGAAGGCCGCTCAAGCGGGTGCGCAATTCGCCGCCGGTACGGATCTCGATCAACGCCACACGACGCTGCTTAATTTGCAGCTGCAGCCACGCCGCGAGCACCGGGAATCGCTCGAACAGTTGCGATAGCGCGCCGGCGGCGCCGCGGCTACCGCGTTCGCCGTTCAGTTTCACTGGACTCAAACGGACGTAATCGGCAACGCGCGCGTGCAAGATCAGCGCGCGAAAGCCATAGAGGCGACCGTCCGGGTGCGCTGCGAGTGCGCGCTCGAGCAGGCGATAAAGTTGTCGTCGGTTGACCCCCGTGCTCTGCTCAATCTCCTTGATCGGAGCGCCGCGCGCATACTGCTCGATCGCTGTCATACGCACCTGGACCAATTCCCTTTCGGCAGTATCAAACTCGGTCCACGCGATGGTCGGCCAGGTCGACGGATCCAGTGTCTGAAATTCCGGCTTGCGACGTGCCATCATGCCGCCTCGGTTGCGACGAAGCGCGTCAGCAACGACAGAGGCTCGGTACGCAGATCAACCGCGTCCACGTGCCCTGCATACACGAGCGCGAAAATCGCCGCACGGACCAGCGCCGGATCGCCGACAGAGAGCTCACGCTCGATCTCGAGCAAGGTATGCGGCATCG
>NZ_JAAGPE010000225.1:0-15842 GCF_017104605.1 Burkholderia sp. Ac-20384
TTCGCGGACTCGTCGAGCACGGCCTGCGCCGTGTCGTAACCGGCATCCTCGAAGCCCGGCAACTGCGCAACGGCGTCGATGCCGGCCAGTTCCTTCAGCACGAACAGCATGTCCTTGACGGGGGCGTTATAGCTCATGGTCGATGTTCCAATCAGACGGGGTATGAGGGGCGCTGTGGGGCGAGAGGCGGGAAAACCGGCTCAGGCCCGGGCGACGACGTGAGGCATCGTAATGCCACGGCGGGCGATTCTTACTGTCATATCCGGCCCATGTGGTGACAAAATCGGCCACGGGATGGGGGGGTGAGACGGGAATCGGCTGGCTGGATAGGGGTTTGGCCGGATCCGGGTTCGATCATTCAGACGAATCAGCGAGCAATCTCCGTGCCGCGCCGGGGTGATCGGCGCAGCCGGTCCGAACGGCCATTCCCGCGGGTGCAGACCGACGAGCGCCCTGGCTCTGGAAACGGGTCGCCCAGTTTGATGGGCTACCGCGGCCCATGAGAAAGTTCAAGGCCCTCGCCGATTCAGCTAGCCGAGAACGCTCGATACAGTTTCAACAACTTCCTTGAGGAACGCCTTGATCATCGGATGGTTACGCTCGCCGCGGCGATAAGCGACATAAATCTTGCGCCGCACCTCCGGTTTCAACTTGACCCACGCCACGCCGGGCGGTGCCCGCAGCACCCGCAGCCCAGGGGCAACCGACACCGAGCAGCCGGATGCCACCATCGCCTCGACCATTTCGGATCCGCGACATTTGGCGTTGATCCGAGGCTCGAAGCCGGCGCGACGACACAAGTCGATGACGAAACCGCCGAAAGTACTCCACGTGGATTCCATCGCCCAGGTTTCGTGCCGGAGATCGGCGACACCAAGCGATGGCCTGTTGCTCAATGGATGATCAGTCGCGACCGCTACGTAAAGGACATCCTCCGCCAGCGGCACGACCTCGATGTTCTCCTGGTCATTGTCCGTCTTGATCGAAAGATCGTCGATCAATGCGATGTCCGTTCGCCACGCCCGGAGTGCCGCGACCGCGTCAATGGGCTCCAGCTCTTCAAGTTCGATTTCCAGGCGTGGATACGCGGGCCGCAGCTTCTTGAGCACGTCAGGAAGTACCAGCGAAGCAATCGACGGAAACGCGGCGACGCGCAGCTCCCCCACCATCTCCCGCCGCAGCTCTGCCAATTCCGAGCGCGCCTCGTCCAGTACGACCATCACCCGTTCGGCGTGACCTGCCAATGCATGCCCCGCCGGCGTGAGCCTGACGCCACGGCCGACGCGCTCCGTCAGTTTGACACCCGCCTCCTCCTCCAGCTGCGAGATCTGCTGTGAAACGGCCGATGGCGTCAGGTGCAACGCTTCGGCGGCGGCCGCCATCGTCCCATACCTCGCCAGTTCCAGAAGTGCCTTCAGTCGCCCGACTTCCAACGCGTACCTCCACCAGGTGGATCATTAAAAATGGCTAATGCATTACTACAAGAACGATAAGTATACGTGGATGAAATTGCTACCTAAAGTAGCCAGCCACAGCAGAAAACACGGGCACGCAGTCGCTGCACTTCGCGTCCGCAGCGCATTGACGGGCAGAACCATCCACCTCGATCGCCCAGCTTGTCTGCTCTGGTTGTCATCCCACCCATTTTCATCGCGTAAAAAAAACGATGCGTGATTTCACTCTCAAGATCGCGGTACTTTTCGGCGGCGCCAGCGAAGAGCGCGACGTCTCCATTTCCAGCGCCGCTCAAGTGATCAAGGCACTGCGTAGCGCCGGTCACAACGTGGTGGCAATAGACACCGCTCGAGGCCCGCTGTCGCCGGAAGAAGATGCGCTTCTCCTGACCTCGCGGATCCATGACGCACCACCGCCGTCACGCGTGTCTACCCGTTCGCCCTCGGCTGCCTTCGACCTGCTCCGCTGTCCCGAACTGACCGAAGCCGATGTCGCATTTCTCGCGCTGCACGGCGGTACCGGCGAGGACGGCACCATTCAGGCGATGCTCGACCTGGCGGGCGTGCCTTACACGGGAAGCGGACACATGGGTAGCGCAATTGCCATGAACAAGGACATGACAAAGCGCCTGTTCTCCTCCGTCGGCATCCGCACGCCGCGCTGGATGATGCTGCCATGCGATTTCGATGACATACCCCGTCGCGTCGGCTATCCGCTCATCGTCAAACCGAATCGGCAAGGCTCGACCGTTGGCCTGTCGCTGGTGCACACGCCCGACGAACTGGAAAGCGCAGTGCGCCTCGCTCGCCGGTTCGACACACAGGTGATGGTGGAGCAGTACATCGCAGGCCGAGAGTTGACTGTCGGCGTGCTGGGCGCGCAGGCACTGAGCGTTGGTGAAATCGTCATCGAGCCGGGCGCGATTTTCGATTACCGGTCGAAGTATCAAGCGGGACATGTGCTTGAACAGTTTCCGGCCACGTTGCCGGCGGCCACACTCGAAGCAGCGCAACGAATCGCATTGCGCGCTCACGCGCTGCTGGAACTCGACGGTTACAGCCGAACGGACCTCAGGCTGGACGCGCAGGGCATTCTCTGGTGCCTCGAAGTGAACACGCTGCCGGGCATGACCGCCACGAGCCTGCTCCCGCAGTCCGCGGCTGCATCCGGTATCGCGTTTCCGCAGCTCTGTGAGCGGATCTGTCTTGCGGGCATCAATCGCCATCAGGTGCACGCATGACTTTCAGCGCGCCAACCTCTCTCGCGTACCCTGCGCGAGCGAACCTCCAGGGATTGTTCGGTTTCGACTCAATCCGGGTGCCGCGTTACCGTCTGCTCGATGGCGCAACGCCGATTCATCCCCTGCCGCGCCTGAGTGCCTGTCTTGGCGGGGCGACCATTCATGTCAAGCGGGAGGACGTAGCGGGCGTGGGCGGCGGCGGCAACAAATTGCGGAAACTGGAGCTCCTGATTGGCGAGGCATTACAGTCAGGCGCCGACACGGTCATCACGGTTGGCGCGAGGCAATCGAATCACGCACGGCTGACCGCGGCTGCCGCAGCCCACGCGGGGATGCGATGCGAGGTTGTGCTCACACGCTCCGTGCCGCGCGACGACGCCGATTACATCGAAAGCGGCAACGTCCTGCTCGATAACCTGTTCAACGCTCGTGTGCACGATTTGCCGGCTTCGGCCGACGCGATGGCATACGCCATCGCACGTGCAGACGAACTGCGTGCTGCAGGCCACCGTGTCTATGTCTGCCCGTTCGGCGGATCAAGCCCGGTTGGCTGCCTCGCCTATGCTGCGTGCACAGCCGAAATCGTCCAGCAGTCTCAGGCGCTAGGCACTCACTTCGATCGCATCATCGTGCCCAACGGAAGTGGCGGCACACATGCCGGGCTGGTTGCCGGCTTCGCGGCACTCGGGACCGGGACGGTCGAAGTCGATGGCTACACCGTCTATGCCCCAGCCGCGGACGCGTATCGCGCCACGCTCGACAAGGCGCAGCAGACGGCCAGCATCATCAGTCCTGGTACGGAAATCTCGCCCGATGCCGTTCGCGTCGACGCGTCGCAACTCGGCCCCGGTTACGGTATCCCCACGGACGCCATGCGCCGCGCCGTCCGGCTGCTGGCCTCGCAAGAAGGGCTATTGCTCGATCCGGTCTATAGCGGAAAGGCGTTTGCGGGGCTGATTGAAGGCGTTGCGTCAGGTCGTTACGCATCCGACCAAAACATTCTCTTCGTCATGACCGGGGGATTGCCTGGCTTATTCGCGTACCGGCGCGAGTTTCAGATGGCTCGAAATGGCTGAGTGAGTCCCATCGGCCATCCAGATGCGGCATTTCAAGGCGAACGGAGGCCACCTGTCTCCCCTGCAGACTTGTTCGAAAGCATCGAATGTCTTCGTCACGTCGGTGGTACGTCTGAGCTCCTCGGCCACAACACAATGACATGACCATTCGAGTACGGTCATGCAGACCTGTAGACGCCATTTCGGCGCGGGCTCCCGGCCACTCGAATTTTTCGTTGAATTCGTTCGAAGAGAGGAGCAGGCGATGAAATCACTCGAGCTTTGGCTGCGGCGCGTTGGTGCCGCGTTGGCTTTCCTGTTGGCTTTTCAGGCTCAATCGTATGCAGCGACCCCCGCGGTCACGGAACATTCGCTAACGGTCAACGGTATCGGGCTTCACTACCTGGAGGCGGGCGCCGGGAACGGCACGCCCATCGTACTGTTGGCCGGCTATGGCGAGACGAGCCACATGTGGCTGCCACTCATACCCAAGCTGGCCGTGAACCACGTCGTGATCGCGCCGGATCTGCCGGGCGCCGGCGCGTCGGACATCCCTGCAGGCGGCTACGACAAGAAAACGATGGCCCAGGACATTCACGCGCTGGTGAAGGCGCTCGGCTATCGCGACGTCGAGGTCGTGGGACACGACATCGGCCTCATGGTGGCGTACGCGTACGCCGCCCAGTATCGGGACGAAACCAGGCGCCTTGTGCTGATGGAGTCGTTCCTGCCGGGTGTCGGAAACTGGCAGCCATACTATTACTCGCCCGCGAAGTGGCATTTCACGTTTTATGGCGAAACGCCGCTGAAGCTCGTGCAGGGCCGCGAGCGAATTTACCTCGACCATTTCTGGAACGACTTTGCGGCTAATCCCGAGCATTCAGTGTCGGAGGTGGACCGCGCGCTCTATACGAGCATCTATGCGCAGCCGGGCCGCATGTGTGCGGGCTTCGAATGGTTCCACGCTTTTCCGCAGGACATCCGGGATTTCCAGCAGTTCGCCAGGACGCCATTGCAGATGCCGGTTCTCGTCCTGACCGGACAGAAGGCCGCCGGTGATTTCACGATCGATCAGGTTCGCGGGGCGGCGGTGAACGTGCAGGGGGAAGTGATCGAAGGGGTGGGTCATTGGCTGATGTCCGAGGCGCCTGATCGAACGATGGGGGCGCTGGTTACTTTTCTTAATGCGGGTGAGTCGCGATGAGGCTGACGACCTTCGTGATCACCGCCTGATGGCGCGCTCTCGGAAATCGCCGGATGAATGCGCAATTCGATCCTCACGGCTGTCCTGCGAGAAATCCAATAAGGAATTGACCGGAGCGCAACCGGGAGCCGCCCGGACATCAGTGCGGGCGTATTTTGACCGTCCGAATTCGGTTTAGAAGATGCCGCACGCAATCGTGCAGCAAAGGTCTCGGAAGAGTTGGTTTCCGCAGATCATCACCGGAAGTTTCGGGCCAGGAGGCAACGCTCGCTCGACAGGGCATCTGGCTGAAACTCGACGCGTATCGGTCACTCGTCCTTTCCGAAGTCCGCTAGCTTGGAGACGTTGCTATCTTGGGGTGCCAGCTCAGCAACCTGACTATCGTAATCCCTAATTAGGCAATTCCTTCTGCCGGGATAGGTTCCTCATCGTAATTCTCGCAATTGTTGCCGCCATCCTCCTATTTCAGAAGGAAGTCAGCCATGCGTTACGGCCTTCTCCTCCCCGCTGTTTTGCTTTCAGGCTGTAGCGTTTTTTCCCCGCCTCCGCCTACCGTCAACCTCGAAGACGTCTTGTCCCGCGTCAAAATCGAGCTCGGGATGTACGAGCAATACGAAGTAAAGCATGCCAATGACGCTCCGCTGCACAATGCATGCCGTGGTTACGTCAACTTTCATGTCACCAGCGCGCAGGTGACACTCTCAGTCGTCCACACTTCGAAAACGGAGGTGGATCCCAAGCTCGCATTGCCCGTGCCGCTGCCAGCGACGCTAAGCGTCAGCGCAACCGGAAGTTTGACCAGAAAAGGGACTCAGACGCTGGTTCTCAATGTTTACCCCGCAGCCGACACCGGGATCACGCCGCTCAGCCCCACAACGGATACCCCCCTCGCCGATGCATTGATTGGCTTACGGGAAGCGATGCTCAAAGAGTCAGCCCGCAAGCCGTGTGTGTACCTCAGGCAGGATAACAACGCAGTGAAGAATACTCTGTCGTACGCCATGGAGATCGACACGTCGGTAGGCGAAGGTGTCAATTTTGGCTACACGATCTTCGGTCTGACCGGATCACACTCGAACGAGACGGACCGAACGAACAAAATCGAGATCACTTTCGAGCCATATCTCGACCCTGACATCGCGCCGAAAGCTCCTGTCGCACCACCGAGCAAGGGACGCGGAGAATTTTCGCTACCTTTTCAGTTGCCAAACCCCTTGCCGATAGACTTGCCGGGCTCAGCACCGGGCACGACTCAATGACTCCGGGACATGCCGAGATAGTGAGAGGCAACGCACTTGACCAATTGCCTCTGACTCCCGCGCCGAAAACCACGAACGATTCGTCCTGGTCCAGCAGGTGAACAGGAGCTGAGCGCAGTTTCTTGAAACGTTTTAACTGCGGTCCGCTTTCCAAACTGGAGCAGATTTCCGCCGATTGACGATCACCGACCGCAATAGGTCGGATGCGGTCTTCCACATGGGGCGGCTTCCGGCCAAAGAGAGTCAGTCGATAGCGTCGCTGCCGACGTCTGGAACCAACTGCAATGGCGCCACTCGGTTGCGGCACAACCTTAAGAAAATCGACGCCTTGCCGTTGTACCATACGAAAGTTTTTTTCCTTCAACACGACAATACAATAAAGCGATGAGACTTCGATTCCTTGGGGCAAGCGGGGGCCGTGTCACAGGTTCATGTACACATTTCTTCTATGATCGTACCCAAATTCAGTTTCTGGTGGACTGCGGCCTAACACAAGGCGAGGGAAACGACCTTGCAGTCAACTCACGGGTATTCCCATTTTCCGCATCCGAAATCGATTTTGTGTTTCTAACGCATGCGCATCAGGATCATTGCGGGCTGATTCCAAGACTTTACAGAGAGGGTTTTAGCGGAAAGGTGATCTGCACTAAAGCAACGGCCGAACTTGCCAGGATTTCGCTGATGGACTCCGCAAAGCATGCGAAAGGCTTGTTCACTGAGCAGGACGTACAGCAGATCCGCTTCCGCACCATCGATGACGAGTCAGAATTCGGCCTCTCAAAGATGATGCGCATCGATACTGATCTGTTCGCGTCATTCACGCGGTCGGCGCACATTCTTGGTGCAGCATCGATCACCATCGGCTGGCGCAATGATTCCGATGAGAAGGTCTACACAACGATGAGTGGCGACCTCGGCAATAACACGAAGGAAAATTCGTTTCAGCCGCTGCTTGCCGGACGCCAGGGCATCTATGGAAACCCTGGTGAGATCATCGTCGAATCGACCTATGGCAACCGAAACCGAGCCGCAAACTTCTCGGACCATCAGCATCGGATGGACAAGCTGACGGAAATCGTTAAAACCGAGGTCTATGAGAAGAAGTCTCTCCTGCTAATCCCGACCTTTTCGCTTCACCGAACGCAAGAGGTCTTGCTGGATCTGTATCAGATTCTCAAGCGTGATTTTTCCGCCGAGATTGCCTGTCAGACCCATGAACTGCCGCGTGAGCTTCTGAAGCAATTGGAGGCCAATGACTGGAACTGGATCGTCCAGCGCGTCATCAAGGCAGCCACCGAAGCGCTGCCCGAGGATGAGCGCGTGAAAATAGAAAGCGCCATCCAGGAAGAGAACACGAAATTCGGCCAGCGGTTTCATCTCCGCCATGATGCGACGATCGACACCTCCTTTTTGCTCCACTTGATCTCAGAGCGCAAGCAAGCGTATCCGGTTGAAATCGTGCTTGATTCGCCTTTGGCGCGTAAGCTCAGCGCCGTATTTGGCGATGAGCTATGTCGCCGACAGCAAAATAGGCCCGACGAAACCCTATACCGTAATCGCAACATGACCGAGCGTCTCGGCCTCACCAACGAGAACGAAGTGGACGAATTGCTCAAGACTTTGTTCCCACCTGACGATGGAGAGGACAAGGTCATCACGCTTGGCATTCACGACATTCGGTACACGAAAGATTTCAAAACGCCCAGACGGTCAGCCTTGTTGGATCGAGGATGCATTCTCATCACGGGCGCTGGCATGTGCGGCGGTGGCCCGGTTTTGCAGCATCTGGAGAAGATCGTCTCGCGCAGCCTGCCGGCCAGCGTGCTGATCACGGGCTACATGTCCAAAGGCACGCCGGGAGACGCATTGCTGCGACTCGGTCAGGCACGTGATAGCGGCGAACCACTTGCAGAAGAGAAAATTGACATTGGCGGAGAGGCTATAGCGCTGAACAACTTTCCAGCGAATATTATCGACGTCAAGGGTTATTACTCAGGTCATGCAGATCGCGACGGCCTGCTCGATTTCATCTTCAAGGCTGTCGGCAAGAGCGAAACTGACGTTCCCCAAATACCCGCAACGGTGTTTATCAATCACGGGCACGATACCGCTCGCGCGGGATTGAAGGAGGCCATCGAAGAGCGAAGCAATCGCGCACTGCCGGAAGATCGCGCGATCGGCCGAGTCGAACTGCCGGATGCAAGCGGTCGCTGGTACGACCTGAACGCCAAGAAATGGCTGGACCATGAAACGGAATCCAAGACTGATTCCCTGATTCGGGAACTGCTTCAGGAACAACGCAGAACCAATATGCTGTTGCAGCAATTGATCGACGTTCGCAAGACACATGCAAATTTTGGGAGCACCCCAAGAAAGCACGTCAAGAAAGGTTAGGTGCGGGATTGCACGCGGCACCGGTGGGAACTGCTTGGCGCGAAGGCAAGTCAGGCGTCGCACCGACCTGCCACGAGCAGTCGTTCACCGGGCCACCGTACAAGCAGTTGAGCGGCGGCTCAGCATTGCAGAGAAGACGGTGGGTTTAGATGTCTCGTATGGCTGAGAAGGGTCGGCAGCGGCCGCCCCCAATCCCCCTACTTCATCGCCACCAACGGCCCGACAAACGCCTCGAAGTGCGGCAACCAGATCGGTATCGCCTCCTTGACCGAGAACATCCCGTGGCCGTTGCTGCCAAACGGCGGCTCAACAACCATCTGCCCGCGCCCACCCGCCCCCTGAAACGCGGCAAACCACGTCGCCACCACCTCCGGCGCGAAATACTTGTCGTTCTGCACGTAATGCCAGAGCACCGGCACCCGCGTCGTACTCGCGAAATGCCCGATCGTGTCGGCCATCTGCTTCGGATCGCACGGCATGCCGGGATGAGTCGTCGGGTTCCCCCCACGCCCACCCGAGAAGTTCACCACCGCAACCACCCCCTGCGGCGCATAGCTCGCCGCCGCCAGCGAAGCAAACCCACCCGCCGATTGCCCGACCAGCACAACGCGGTTTCGATCCACCTGCGGCAACGTCTGCGCATACCGCACGGCCGCGAGCACATCGCGCGCGGCCTGCTGGCCCGCAGCGAGGTAATCGGGATGCCGGCACGAACCCGCATCCTCTTCATCGACCCCGCCCGTCGCCCCGTATCCACGGCGAATCGGCACGATGACCGCGAAACCGAGTTGCACGAACGTCCGGATCTGCGGCAATGCGCGGTAGCGGCGCACCTTCGGCCGGTCGCGCGGATCGGGCGGGCTGCCGTGGCTCAGCACGATCAACGGAAAGGGCCCGGGGCCGTCCGGCATATAGGTGGTGGCAACGATGTCGCGTGTGCTCGCCCCTTCGTCGACCGGGACCTTGACGACGGTTTCATGCAGATCCGGCGCGATGGACGTGTCGCCGACCGCCGTCGCCGCGCAGCCAACGACGGAAGCGATCAACGCGCCCGAGATCAGCACCCGGCACAAGAGGATGGCTATCTGCTTTCGACGAACGACGATGCTCATGGGCGATCACTCCACGAAACCCAAGCCGACGGTCCACGCTGCCGCGACGCATACGGCGAAGGCGTCAGTGTATCCGGGCGGCGGCACCGGCGGGACAACCGCACGCGCACAACCTGCCCGCACCTGCATCGCGATCGTCACCCGCGATCACCACCGGTAACTGACATCCCCCGTCACCATCAACCGCGTGCCATAGAAACACCCCCCTGCCGAAAAACACGACGACACGTAAGTCCGGTCGAACAGGTTGTTCACGTGCGCCGCCACGCGCCACCCCTTCCACGCGGGCCGTTCAACGCCAAGGTCATACGACAGCCCGAGATCGAACAGCACGACAGCCGGCACATCGAACGTATTGACGTTGTCACCCGCACTGCGCCCGACATAACGCACACCACCACCCACCTTCAACCCGCGCAAACCCGGCCGCTCAACCGCATAGTCCAGCCACAGCGACGCGAGATGCCGCGGCACCGCCGCCACGCGCTTGCCGACGACGGTCGGATCCGTATCGGCCTGCACCGTCGTATCGAGATACGTGTAGGCAGCAATCACATCCAGTTGCTTCCACACGCGCGTGCGCCCTTCCAGCTCGATCCCGCGCGATCGCACCTCCCCGGTCTGCACGCTGAAAAACGGATGCTCGGGATCGGCGGTCAGGACATTGCGCTGGCGAATATCGAATGCCGCGATCGACGCGTTCTGCAGCCGATCCGGCGACTGATAGCGCAACCCGACCTCGAACTGCTTCGCCTTCGTCGGCGTGAACGGCTGACCATCGAAGCGCGTGCCGAGCGCCGGCTCGAATGAAGTCGAATAGCTCATGTACGGCGCGAAGCCGCTATCGAACAGATAAACCGCCCCCGCGCGCCCCGTAAACGCTCGCGTACTCTGCCGCACACTCGCGGACCGCAGCAGGTCATCGGTCGTCGTGCGCGACCACTCCTCACGCCCGCCGAGCGTAAAGACCCACCGGTCCCAACGCACCTGATCCTGCAGATAGACGCCGATCCGGTCAGGCGTCTGACGCGTCTGCTGCGCGACCGGCGGCACGGTAAACGGCTGCCCGTAAGCGGGCGCACGCGTATCGAGCGGCGGCGCCGCGCCGAAGCCCGACCCGACGAGATTCGCCACCGCATGCTCATACGACAGCCCGGCCAGCACCGTATGCTCGACCGGCCCGGTCATCATGCGCATCTCGGCCTGGTTGTCGAGCGCGAGATGGTTCACGTGCTCGCGCGACCAGGACAACGAACGGTTCAGCACGCCCGGCGACAGATAAGGCGCGATGAAATTCACGGCCGCGCCCGCGAAGTCGACATCGAGGTGCGTATAGCGCACGTTCTGCCGGACCTTCCACGTCGAGTTGAAACGATGCTCGAACGCGTAGCCGATCATTGCCTGCGTGCGGTCGTACGTATCGAATCCCGGCAGCCCCGGGAAGAAGTGCGTCGGAATCCGCCGGCCCGAATCCGGCCAAAGCGTACCGAGGGCCGGCAGCCAGCCCGCGAAGTTGTTATGCGGATCGCGCTGGAACGACCCCAGCAGCGTGAAACTCGTATCGGCGTTCGGCTGCCACGTCAGCGACGGCGCGACGACGATCCGCTGCTGCCGCGAATAATCGATCTGCTCGTCCGCGCGGCGCGCGAGGCCGTCGATCCGGTAGCGCCACGTGCCGTCCTTCGTCACCGGCCCGCTGAAATCGAACGCAAGCTGCCCGCGATCGCGGTTGCCGGTCTGCACGGCAAGCAGGTGCTGCGCATCGCGCGTCGGCCGCTTGCTGACCATGTCGACGATGCCGCCGGGGCTCGCCTGCCCGTACAGCACCGACGCCGGGCCGCGCAACACGTCGATGCGTTCGAGCGTCCACGGATCGACGACGCTCGCGGCCCAGTTCACGCCTTTCGGCAACGGCAGGCCGTCGAGCATCTGCGGATTGATCGCCGCCGCCGCAAAGCCGCCGAAGCCGCGCAGGAACACGCTCTCGAGCACGCCGCCGGGGCGCGAGTCCGCGTAGGCGCCCGGCGTGTAGCGCAGGCTGTCGCCGACGCTGTGCACGTCCTGCCGGTCCATCTGTTCGCGCGTGACGACCGACAGGCCCTGCGGCACCTCGACGATCGCCGTGTCGGTCTTGGTGCCCGCACGCGATACGTCGGCCGCGATGCCCTGCACGGGGCCGACGCCCGTCTCGCGTCGTCCATCGACGACGATCGGCGCGAGCAGCGACGCATCCGCGGCGGGCTCGCCCGCGTCCGGCGCATCCTGCGCCGCAACAGCAACCGGCATCGCGGTCGCACAGGCCAGTGCGGCCGCCCAGCCCGGCACGCGCCGCAACGCCGCGCGCGGCAATGGAAATCCTGGCCGCGCACGGCGACCGGTGTGTGATCGATTCATCTCGGGTTATCCGGAAAGCGGAGACGGACGTCGGCGGATACGCCGCGCCCTTGAGTAGGGAGACGGGCCGCTGATGCAACGGCGACCTCGACTGAACAGCGAATGAGAATCATTTACGTCGACGCAACGCAGGTAAATGCCGGCGGAAGCAATCAACGAATGCGCGGCGCGCAACAGTGGGCCGCAGGTTTATTCGTCTGACGTTAACAAAATGTCACGTTTGAATATCGTTATCCTGAACGACCAAACGAATGATCGGATGATAGGATAGCGACACCCTCTAGCTTCAAGCGAAACACGCAATGTCAAGCCTGCCCCCGGCCACCCGACACTCGCTCGTCGATTCGGCGATCGAGATCCTCAAATCCAATATCACTTCCGGCATCTGGCGCGTCGGTCAGCGCATTCCGACCGAGCTCGATCTCGCGAAGCAGCTCGAGGTCGGGCGCAACACGGTGCGCGAAGCGGTTCGCACGCTCGCGTATTCCGGCGTGCTCGAAGTGCGCCAGGGCGACGGCACCTATGTGCGCCGCAATGTCGATCCGGCGGAGACGATGCGCGACGTCGATCGTGCCGCGCGCAGCGACCATCTCGAACTGCAGTGCATGCTCGAAACGGAATGCGCGCGCTACGCGGCACGCCGGCGCACCGACGAGGATCTCGCAACGCTGCGCAAGCTGCTGAAGGCACGTGGCGAGCGCGAAGCGTCGCGCGACGTGAAGAAGTTCGTCGAGCGCGACCGCGCGTTTCACATCGCCGTGGCCGCCGCATCGCACAATCACGCGCTGGAAGCGCTGTATCGCTATTTCTCGGGCTCGATCCTCGCGAACGTCGAGGACATCCTCGTCGAACTCGACGAAGCCGAGATTCCCGAGCCGGACATGCGGGCGCACCAGGCCGTGCTCGACGCGATCGAACAGCGCGACGAGAACAAGGCGGTTCGCGCGACGCTCGCGATCCTCAAGCCGCAGATGACCTGGCTCGAAACCCGCGAAACGCCGGCCGCCTGACGCGCCCGGCGCGCTAGGGACACACTAGGCGGCGACGGCCTCGATCACGTCGATCTGCCCGTCAGGTGCCGGGCGGACCCCGGAGGGCCGCCAACCGGCAGCAACGAGCAGCGCGTCGTATTCGTCCCGCGTGCGCTCGCGGCCGCTGCCCCAGCACATCATGTGGATGTCGTAGAGCTTCGAGAAGTGCGCGACACCCGGGGCCGGCACGACCCGTTCGATCACGAACACGCGCGCGCCGTCCCGCGCGCTTTCGCGCGCCCGCTTGAGGATCGCCACGCACTCGTCGTCGTTCCAGTCGTGCAGGATCAGCTTCAGCAGGTAGACGTCGGCCGCCGGCACCGCGTCGAACATGTTGCCGCCGGCCTTGCTGCAACGTGCGCTCACGCCCATCCGCTGCGCCCAGTCATCGGTATCGCCGTCGATCACTTCGGGCAGGTCGAACACGACGCCGGTCAGCGACGGGAACCGCCGCAGCAGGCTGCACAGCATGTGCCCCTGGCCGCCGCCGATGTCGCACGCATGCGTGCCAGGCGCGAACGTGACGTCGCGCAACGCATCGACCACCTGTTCCGACTGCACGGTCGAGAAGCTCGACATCGCACGCTTGAAATCGGTCCGGTAGCGTTCGTGATCCTTCGCATAGTCGAACGCCATCGCGCCGAACTCGCGAACGAAGCCGTTCTGCTGCCCCTCGCGCACCATGTCGGGCAGGTGCGCCCAGATCGCGTAGTGCTCGGGCCCCTCCTGCAGCAGCACGAAATCGCGCAGCGTGCTCGGGGCGTCCGCATGCAGCAGCGCCCCCGACGCGGTGGCCCGGAAGCCGCGGCGCGTGTCCTCGTCGAGCAGGCCGAGCGACGCGAGCGCGCGCAGCAGCCGGTACAACAGCGGCTCGTCGACGTCGAGCTTCGCCGCGAGCACGGCCGACGACACCGGCGCGTCGGTCGTCACCGCATCGAACACGCCGAGCCGCGTGCCCGCATACAGGATCCGGCTGCGCCACCGTCCGAACAGCGTATCCAGCACCTGTTTTGCCGCATTTTCCATGAAGTACTCCTGAACATGAACCGACCGCGCCGGCACGTGACGCACCGGGCGATCGCATCGTCAATGAAGCATGCGGATCACTGCTCGTGCAGGAATTCCGTGATCGGATAGCCGACGTGGCGCTGCGCATCGAGCGTGTAGCCGAGGATGCGGTCGCCGCGCTTGAGCTCCGTGATGTTGTGCACGCTGCCTTTCGGCCCGAGCACGCGCACGTGCCAGTCGTCCTGCGCGATGATGTTGATCGCGCGATTGGCGGCATTCTTCGCCTCGATCAGCAGCAGCGGCCGCGTCTCGACTTTCGCGCGCCCGACCACGACGCGGCGCGCCTTGCCCTGCACGTTGACGGCGAGGATCTCCGCGCCCGATTCGAGCTCGGCGAGATAGCGCGTGCGGTTGTCCGGCGCGACGACGTACGAATGAAGCGCGGCCGCGTTCACGCGGAACGGGCGGGTCGGCATGTACGGCAACGGGTGCGTTTCGCTGCTGATGAGGATCATGCCGGTCGAATACGAGCCGACGAGGATGCCCTCGTCCTGTTCGAAGCGCGAGCAGGTATCGACGCACACGCGTTCGCCCGGCCCGAGGTGCGTGAGTCCGACGATCTCGATTTCCTCGAGCTGCAAATCCTCGACCGTGTCGCTGCAGATCGACACGAGCTGCGTGGCCTGCCCGACCTGCGTCGGCGCGACCAGCACGCCCTCGGGGCCGCGCTGCAGCACGTTCAGCGTCACCTCCGCGTCCTCCAGGTCGGCCACGACGGTGATCAGCTCGCCCGACGCCTGATCGGCGGCGGCCAGCAGGATCTCGAGCGGGATCTTGCTCGGGTCCTGCAGGAATTCGACGAGCAGCCACGGCGTCGTGGTCGACAGCTCGCACGCGCGCGTGAGCGTCGCTTCGCCCGTCACCTCGATGAACACGCCGATCTCGACGCCGTCCGGCACCGCGAAATCGACCGGCAGGCCATCCTTCACGAGGATGATCTGCACCTGCTCGAGCAGCGCGGCATCGGCCGGCTGCCGATCGACGACCGCGACCTTGCACGCGCTCGGCGGCAGCCGCCCGGCCTGCTCCGCATCCTTCACGACGAATGCGGACACGCCGACATGCAGCGCTTCCTCGGTGATCTCGTCCGCGAGCTCGCCGATGTTGCGCAGGTCAATCCAGGAAAGCTTCTTCAAGGCCAATCTCCTTCGAAGGGGATAACGCAGGTTGAGTGACAGGATGAAACTAGCGGCTGACGGAAACGACCGAACGCGACGCGGCGGCCCTCATCCGGCAATCCACCCAGCCGGCGCCCGGTTCGTAGCCGGCAAGCCGGATACCGGGCGCGACATCGGCAAGACCGACGCGCGCGCCGTCGTCGGTCCGGAAACGCACTGCGCGGTCGGCGCGCATCACGACGCGCGTGTTCGCGTCCGCGGTCTCGCCGATGTTGCGCAGCTAAATCCAGAAAAGCTTCTTCAAGGCCAATATCCTTCAAAGAGGATAACGCAGGGTGAGGGACAGGAGTAAACTAGCGGCTGACGGAAAGGACCTAACGGGAGTCGGCGGCCCTCATCCGGCAATCCACCCAGCCGGCGCCCGGTTCGTAGCCGGCAAGCCGGATACCGGGCGCGACATCGGCAAGACCGACGCGCGCGCCGTCGTCGGTCCGGAAACGCACTGCGCGGTC
>NZ_JAAGPE010000226.1:0-15772 GCF_017104605.1 Burkholderia sp. Ac-20384
GCCGCGACGCGCGGGCCCGGCACCGCGCGCGGCACGGACGGCTGGCCGCCCGTCGCACTGCCGGCAGCAACCGCCGGCTCGAACGCGAGCATCCGCAGCAGCGTCATCGTGAAACCGGCGTACTCGTCCGGCGCCAGGCCGAGTTCGGCGCGACCGACCGTCGCGATCTGATAGAACAACTGGACTTGCTCGGGGCTTAACGTGTCGGCAAAGCGGCGCAGGTCGCCTGCTTCGGGCCATTCGTCGAGCACCGAGCCCGGCGCGAACTGCGCCCACGCGATCCGGTGCAGCAGGCTCGCGAGATCCTGAAGCGCGGTCGAGAACGACAGGCTGCGCAGCGACATCTCGTCGGCAATCGCGAGGATTTCCGGGCCGCCGCCTGCGGCAAGCGCGTCGAGCAGACGCACCATGTAAGTCTGGTCGAGCGCGCCGAGCATGCCCGACACGGCCGTCTCGGTCACCTCGTTCGCCGAATAGGCGATCGCCTGGTCGGTGAGCGACAGCGCGTCGCGCATGCTGCCCTGCGCCGCGCGCGCAAGCAGGCGCAGTGCCTGCGGCTCGAACGTGATCTGCTCTTCGCCGAGGATCCGTTCGAGATGCGACACGATGTGCCCGGCCGGCATCTGCTTCAGGTTGAACTGCAGGCAGCGCGACAGCACGGTGACGGGAATTTTTTGCGGATCGGTCGTCGCGAGGATGAACTTGACGTGCGGCGGCGGCTCTTCGAGCGTCTTCAGCATCGCGTTGAACGCGTGATTCGTCAGCATGTGCACTTCGTCGATCATGTAGACCTTGAAGCGCGCATCGACGGGCGCGTACACCGCGCGCTCGAGCAGCGCGGCCATTTCATCGACGCCGCGGTTGCTCGCGGCATCCATCTCGACGTAATCGACGAAACGCCCTTCGTCGATCTCGCGACAGGCTCGACACACGCCGCACGGCTGCGACGTGACGCCGGGTTCACAGTTGAGTGCCTTGGCGAAGATCCGCGACAGCGTCGTCTTGCCGACACCGCGGGTTCCGGTAAACAGATAGGCGTGATGGAGACGCCCGCCGTCGAGCGCGTGCGTAAGCGCCCTGACGACGTGCTCCTGGCCGACGAGCGAAGCGAAATCCTTCGGACGCCACTTGCGTGCGAGAACTTGATAGGTCATCGGGAAATTGTATCAGTAACGCTGCGTCGCGCCGACACGCGAAACGGCGCGGAAGACAGGCAACGGGCAGGCAAAACGGAGTGTGATGCAGAAATAAAAAACGCCCGGCGAATGGGGCGAGAAGGAAGGTGACGAGCCCAACCCTCGGCACTGGCGGAAAACGATTGTGGCTGCTTCGTTCCCGACCTGACCAGGTTCACCGCCCCACCATGCGAGGAGGCCCGTCACGGCATATTCTATCACCGCTTCCGGATGAATGCGACCGTTTGTTCGCACCAATGCGCATATGACCCGACAAACCGACGCGCGCCGGGCTGCATGAAGCTCGCCCGATGCGAATTGCATGCGCACCCACCTCTTGTAATTTACGGGCCGGCCTCCACCTGCTGGACACAACGGTCGAACGTCGCGTCGTACCCCTACTCGCGTAGCGGCTACTATCGCCGCCCGCAGCAGATAGCAATTTAGGCTAATATGACGCCCGAACGACCCGCGAGCCGCGGCATGCAGCGCTTACACCCCTCCTTTCCGGAGAGCGGAGTGACCTGCCGCAGCGGCCGGCAGCCAACGGCAGCCGGTACGCCGCAACGCGCAAGCAGGCAGTCCCCGAACCGTAAGAGGTATTGACCCAATGAGCGAACAGATCAAACACATCAGCGACGCATCGTTCGAACAGGACGTCGTCAAGTCCGACAAGCCCGTGCTCGTCGATTTCTGGGCCGAATGGTGCGGCCCGTGCAAGATGATCGCCCCGATCCTCGACGAAGTCGCGAAGGACTACGGCGACAAGCTGCAGATCGCGAAGATCAACGTCGACGACAACCAGGCAACGCCCGCGAAGTTCGGCGTGCGCGGCATCCCGACGCTGATCCTGTTCAAGAACGGCGCGGCCGCCGCGCAGAAGGTCGGCGCGCTGTCGAAGTCGCAGCTCACCGCATTCCTGGACAGCCACCTGTAATACAGGCAGTTCCGCGGACGTGTTGTCAACCGGCAACACGTCCGTCGACAAGCCGCCGATCGCTCGCTCAAGCGCGAATCGGCCTATGCTAGAATTAAAAAACGTCGACAAGACGCATTTAAGTCTCTGAGCGCTTCCGCTCGCCCTCCTCCCTTTATTTCTTTCGTCGTCTCCTCCCTGGCGGGTTCTCCGTATGCATTTATCCGAGCTCAAGTCTCTGCACGTCTCCGAACTGATCGAAATGGCCAATGGCCTGGAGATCGAAAACGCGAACCGCCTGCGCAAGCAGGAGTTGATGTTTGCCATTCTTAAAAAGCGCGCCAAGACGGGTGAGACGATCTTCGGCGACGGTACGCTCGAAGTGCTGCCGGACGGCTTCGGCTTCCTGCGCTCGCCGGAAATGTCGTACCTCGCGAGCACCGACGACATCTATATCAGCCCGTCGCAGATCCGCCGCTTCAACCTGCACACCGGCGACACCATCGAAGGTGAAGTCCGCACGCCGAAGGACGGCGAGCGCTACTTCGCGCTGGTGAAGGTCGACAAAGTCAACGGGCAGCCGCCCGAGGCCTCGAAACACAAGATCATGTTCGAGAACCTCACGCCGCTGCACCCGAACAAGCCGCTGTCGCTCGAACGCGAAATGCGCGGCGAGGAAAACGTCACGGGCCGCATCATCGACATGATCGCGCCGATCGGCAAGGGCCAGCGCGGCCTGCTCGTCGCGTCGCCGAAGTCGGGCAAGACCGTGATGCTCCAGCACATCGCACACGCGATCAAGCAGAACCACCCGGACGTGATCCTGTTCGTGCTGCTGATCGACGAGCGCCCTGAAGAAGTGACCGAAATGCAGCGTTCGGTCGCCGGCGAAGTGATCGCATCGACGTTCGACGAACCGGCCACGCGCCACGTCCAGGTCGCCGAAATGGTGATCGAGAAGGCCAAGCGCCTCGTCGAAATGAAGCATGACGTCGTGATTCTGCTCGACTCGATCACGCGTCTCGCACGCGCGTACAACACCGTGATCCCGGCATCGGGCAAGGTGCTGACGGGTGGTGTCGACGCAAACGCACTGCAGCGTCCGAAGCGCTTCTTCGGCGCGGCGCGCAATATCGAGGAAGGCGGTTCGCTGACGATCATCGGCACCGCGCTGATCGAAACCGGCAGCCGCATGGACGACGTGATCTACGAAGAGTTCAAGGGCACCGGCAACATGGAAGTGCACCTCGAGCGTCGTCTCGCAGAAAAGCGCGTGTATCCGTCGATCAACCTGAACAAGTCGGGCACGCGTCGCGAAGAAATGCTGATCAAGCCCGAGATCCTTCAGAAGATCTGGGTGCTGCGCAAGTTCATCCACGACATGGACGAAGTCGAAGCAATGGAATTCCTGCTCGACAAGATCCGCCAGACGAAGAGCAACTCCGAGTTCTTCGACCTGATGCGCCGCGGCGGCTAATCCCCCCCGTCCCGCACCAGAAAGACGGCCGCCCGCGCATCCTGCCCGGCGGCCGTTTTTCGGTTCCAACCTGAACGTGAACGTACAGGTTGATCTATAATCGCGTCATCGCCCACACCGAATCTCCCGCCCCCCCCCGATGCCGAACGACGCCTCCACCCCGCTGCTGACCGTGAGCGATGCGGCTTCACGGCTCGGCGTCACACCGCGCACGCTGAAGTATTACGAAGAGCGCGGGCTCGTCACGCCGTCGCGCAGCGAAGGCCGCTACCGCCTCTATGACGAAGCCGACCTCGAGCGCTTCGCGCGCATCCTGCGGCTGCGGGCGCTCGGCTTCTCGCTGCACGGCATCACCGAAATGCTGAAGCGCCCGCTGGAAGAAACGGGCGACGGCAGGCGCCGCTATTCGGACGCGTCGCTGCGCGACATTCGCACCGGCCTTGCCGAGCAGATCGACACGCTCGACCGGCGGATCGCGGCCGTCCAGCGCGAACTGAAGGAAGCCGTCACGTTGCGCAAGGAGCTTCAGCACGACATCGACTACGTCGATCGGCGTCTTGCCGGCGAAAACGCCGATGTGTTGATCGCGCAGCGACAGGCGGAAGCCGGCACGCGGCGCACGCGCAAGGCGCGCGAATGAGTGCGATGCCCGGTCGCTCGCCGCTGTGGAGCCGCGCGAACCTGCGCGCGGACCTGTTCCCGTGGGCGCTCGCGCTCGTCACCGGCATCGACTATTTCGACAACGCGGTCTTCTCGTTCTTCGCGAGCTACATCGCGGGCGGCATCAACGCATCGCCCGACGAACTCGTGTGGTCGTCGAGCGCCTACGCGGTCACGGCCGTGCTCGGCATCCTGCAGCAGCAATGGTGGGTCGACCGGCTCGGCCATCGCCGCTACGTCGCCGGCTGCATGCTGATGTTCTCGTTCGGCGCGATCGCGGCCGCACTCGCCGACACGTCGCTCGAACTCGCGTTCGCGCGCGGTTTCCAGGGGTATTTCATCGGCCCGATGATGGGCGCGTGCCGGATCCTGATCCAGGTCAGTTTCAAGCCGCAGGAACGGCCGCCCGCGACGCGCGCGTTCCTGATCATGATCCTGCTCGGCAGCGCGCTCGCGCCGATCGTCGGCGGCCTGCTCGTCGCACATTCCACGTGGCGCGCGCTGTTTGCGTGCTCGGCGCCGGCCGGCATCGCATTCGCGATCCTCGCGCTGCTCACGCTGCCCGATTCGGGCCGGACGCCCGACGACGAACGCGGCTCCGGGCACTTCTGGCCGTATGTCGTGTTCGCGCTCGCGCAAGGCGCATTGCAGATCGTGCTGCAACAAGTGCATTACCAGCTCTACAGCGGCTCGCCGATGCTGATCCTGCTGACGATCGCCGGGGTCGGCGCGCTGGCGTGGTTCGCGTATCACCAGTGGAACCATCCGACGCCGCTCGTGCGCCTGCACGCGTTCCGAGAACGGACGTTCCAGGTCGGGCTGCTGCTGTACATGTTCTATTACTACGAGTCGACCGGCTTCAGTTACCTGACGTCGCGGTTTCTCGAAGGCGGGCTCGGTTACCCGGTCGAGAACGCCGGGCGGCTGGTGGGCACGATGTCGCTGATTTCGGCCACCGCGCTGTTCGCGTACCTGCGTTACGCGAAATTCGTCACGCACAAGAAGTGGTTCGTCGTGCCGGGGTTCGCGATCGCCATCACCGCCGCGCTGTGGATGACGCGGATGACACCGCAGGTCGGCGAAGCCGCGCTGATCGTCCCACTGCTGCTGCGCGGGCTGCTGCTGCTCTTCATCGTGCTGCCGGTGGCCAACCTGACGTTCCGGATCTTCGCGATCGACGAATACACGCACGGCTACCGGTTGAAGAACATCGTGCGGCAACTGACGATCTCGTTCGCGACGTCGTCGGTGATCATCGTCGAACAGCACCGCGTGGCCGTGCACCAGACGCGGCTTGTCGAGCGCGCGAACGTGTTCGACCCGGTGTTCCAGCAGACCGTCGACGCACTGACGCGCAGCTATGCCGCCGCCGGCCACGCGCTGAACGAGGCGCACGGCCTCGCGATCGCATCGATCGCGCGGATGGTCGCGCAACAGGCGTCGTTCCTCGCGTCGCTCGACGGCTTTTACTTCCTGGCGGGCGTGGCGCTGGTCGGCGGCCTCTTTGCGGCATGGCAAAAAGAGATCGATTGAGTTAAAAGACAGGCTTTGGATTTCCGCGAGCCGCCTTCATGCTCTCGAAACTGACCCGCTGGTTCGACGACCGCCGCCGCGACCGCGCGCTGCGCAGCCACCCGATCCCCGACGCGCTGTGGCAGGACACCGTCGAGCGCCTGCCGTTCCTCGCGGCGCTGTCGCCCGACGCGCTCGGCCGGCTGCGCGAGCTGACGAGCCTGTTCGTCGCGAAGAAATCGTTCTCGACCGCCCACGGGCTGGAGCTGACAGACGCGATGATCGTCGCGATCGCCGCGCAGGCCTGCCTGCCCGTGCTGAATCTCGACTTGTCGCTGTACGACGGATGGGTCGGCGTCGTCGTGTATCCGGGCGAATTCGTGATCCGCAAGACGGTGCAGGACGAGGACGGCGTCGTCCACGAAGTCGAGCAGGATGCGAGCGGCGAGGCCTGGGAAGGCGGCCCCGTGATCCTGTCCTGGGAAGACGCGCAGATGACGGACGGCCGCGACGCGTACAACGTCGTGATCCACGAGTTCGCGCACAAGATCGACATGCTCAACGGCGCGGCCGACGGCTATCCGCCCCTATTTCGCCGCTGGCACGCGCCGCACCTCGACGCGCAGGCCTGGGCCGACGTGTTCGAGCACGCGTACGACCAGTTCTGCGCGCGCGTCGACGCGGTGCCGGACCGCGCGTGGGCGCGCTTCGAGCGGGATTCGCTGATCGACCCGTATGCGGCCGACCACCCGTCGGAATTCTTCGCGGTATGCAGCGAGGCGCTGTTCGTGCGGCCGAAAGCGTTCGAGTCCGAATTTCCTGAGCTGTACCGGTTGCTCGCGCGCTACTACCGGCAGGATCCGGCCGGCACCGGCGCACTCGACGCAGCGTGAAAATTATTCGTCAACCATCTGATTTTCTGGCATAATCGCCGTTTTTCGACCTTAGGCAAGTGGCTCGCGCCGGGCTTGGCGTCCTCCGGTTTGCGCAATGTGCGCGCTCCGGCACGGCAAGCGGCGGGTTGGCTACCGCTCTCACCAAGGAAAGACCATGAAAGAAGGCATCCACCCGAACTACCGCGAAGTCGTCTTCCAAGACATGTCGAACGGCTTCAAGTTCATCACGCGCTCGACGATCCAGACGCGCGAAAACATCGAACTCGACGGCAAGACCTACCCGCTCGCCAAGATCGAAGTGTCGTCGGAATCGCACTCGTTCTACACGGGTCAGCAAAAGATCATGGACACGGCAGGCCGTGTCGAGAAGTTCAAGAACAAGTTCGGCGTTCGCGCCAGCGGCAAGGCGAAGTAAGCTTCGCATTGCATCCGGTGGTTGCATTGCACCGGTACCGCACAAAAGGGCAGCCCAGGCTGCCCTTTTTTGTCTCTGCTCGCCCGGCAGGCCCCAGCCGGCGCCCGGGCAGCAACCTGACGCGCAATAGCGGGCGCGTCTACAATGCCGGATGCTCGAAACCGGCTCCACCGCGCGCATCCGCGCCGGCCACCCGCCCATAACAAATCGCTCATCTGCATGAAGCCTGTCGTCCGTCTCACCGCCTCCGCCACGCGCGCGCTACCGCGCTGGCTGCTGCTCACGCTCTGCTTCGTCTACGCAGCGTTCGGCCTGTTCGGCCGCGACCCGTGGAAGAACGAGGACGCGGCGGGCTTCGGCGTGATGTGGACGATGGCCAAGGGCGGCTGGCACGACTGGCTGCTGCCGAACCTGGTCGGCAAGTTCATCACGACCGACGGGCCACTCGGCTACTGGCTCGGCGCGCTGTCGATCCGCGGCCTGGGCCCGTGGGTCGACGCGAGCAACGCGTCGCGCGTCGATACCGGCGTACTGTTCTGCGTCGCGTGCGCTTTCGTCTGGTATGCGGCCTACCTGCTCGGCCGGCGTGCCGAGGTCCAGCCGTTCAAATACGCATTCGGCGGCGAGCCCGAGCCGCGCGACTACGGCCGCACGCTCGCCGACGGCGCGCTGCTGGTACTCGTCGCCTGCTTCGGCCTCGCGGAGCGCGGGCATGAAACGACGCCGCAACTCGCGCAGTTCGCGTGGATCGCGATGCTCGTCTACGGGATCGTGCGCGGTATCGACAAGCCGATGCAGGGCGCGCTGTGGTGGGGCCTCGCGATGGGCCTCGTCGCACTGTCCGGCAATCCGGTGCTGGTCGTCGCCCTGCTCGCCGGCACGGCCGTGCTGTGGCTCGTCACGCCCGAGATGCGCAACCTGCGCCTGCCGCTGGTCGGCGTGCCGCTCGCGGCCGCGATCTTCGCGCTGTGGCCGCTGGCCGCGTTCGTCGCGGCGCCCGACGACGCCGCATGGTTCTTCAACCAGTGGATCCACGGCAGCCTGATGCGCTTTTCAGGCCCGCCGACCGCCGTGCTCGGCTATGCGGCGAAGAACCTGCCGCTGTTTACGTGGCCCGCGTGGCCGCTCGCGATCTGGGCATGGTGGAGCTGGGCCGGCATGCGCCGCCGGGCGCACATCGCGATTCCGCTGTCGGTCGCCGCGCCGCTCGTCGCGCTCGTGATCCTGCAGAGCCAGCAGTCGAACCGCATGTACATGCTGCTGCTGCCGCCACTCGCGGTGCTCGCGACGTTCGCGCTGCCGACCCTCAAGCGCGGCGCGATCAACGCGATCGACTGGTTCGCGGTGCTGAGCTTCACGATCCTCGGCACCTTCGTGTGGCTCGTTTGGCTCGCATCGATCACGGGCTTCCCGCATCCGCTCGCACGCAACCTCGCCCGCCTCGTGCCCGGCTACGAGCCGCACTTCAAGATCCTGTCGTTCATCTGCGCGGTGATCGCCACCGTGTGCTGGTGCTTCCTCGTGCGCTGGCGCATCTCGCGGCAGCCGAAGGTGCTGTGGCGCAGCGTCGTGCTGTCGGGTGCGGGCACCACGCTGATGTGGGTACTGCTGATGACGCTGTGGCTGCCGATCGTCAACTACGGCCGGACCTATCGCGATGTCGCCCAGCAGATCGCGGTGCACCTGCCGTCCGACTACGAGTGCATCTCGCCCGTGCGGCTCGGTGACGCGCAGATCGCGACCTTCGCGTATTTCGGCAACATGCGCTTCGATTTCTCCGGCGATTGCGACGTGATCCTGCGTCAGGACCGCGCGGACTTCGGCGAGCCGAGCTCGATGTCGCAATATGTGTGGCGCCTCGTGTGGGAAGGCCGCCGCGCCGCCGACCGCGACGAGCGCTTCCGCCTGTACGAGCGCATCGAACGGCCGAAGACGCCCGTCAAGCGGCGTCCGCCACGCCGTCAGCCGGCCGATTGACGATGTTCGGCGACATCCGCCGGATCGTCGGTCTCGCATGGCCGGTGCTCGTCGGCCAGCTCGCGATCATCGCGTTCGGCGTGATCGACACCGCGATGGTCGGGCGCTACTCGGCCGTCGACCTGGCCGCGCTCGGGCTCGGCTCGTCGATCTACATATCGATCTATATCGGCCTGACGGGCATCCTGTCCGCGCTGCAGCCGATCACCGGGCAGCTGTACGGCGCGCGGCGCTATGCCGAGATCGGCGAGGAAGTGCGCCAGGCGCTGTGGCTCGCGCTGCTGCTCGCGGTGCCCGGCTTCCTCCTCCTGCATTTTCCCGAACCGCTGCTGCGTGTCGCGCACACGCCCGCCGCGCTGCACGACCGCACCGTCGACTACCTGCGCATCCTGTCGTACGGGCTGCCCGCCAGCCTCGTCTTCCGCATCTACAACGCGCTGACCAACGCGGCCGGCAAGCCGCGCCTCGCGATGATCCTGCAGATCGGCGCGCTGCTGCTCAAGTTTCCGCTCAACGTGTGGTTCATCTTCGGCGGGTTCGGCGTGCCGGCCCTCGGCGGCCCCGGCTGCGGGCTCGCCAGCACGCTGATCAACTGGGCACTCGCACTGATCGGCTACACGCTGCTCGCGAAGCTCGACGTGTTCGCGCCGCTCGCGATCTTCTCGCGCTTCTGCTGGCCGGTCTGGGAACGCCAGAAGGCGATCCTGAAACTCGGCGTGCCGATGGGCCTGTCGTACCTGATCGAGGTCACGTCGTACACGTGCATGGCGCTGTTCATCGCGCAGTTCGGCACGACGACGCTCGCCGGCCACCAGATCGCCGGCAACATCGGCGCGGTGCTGTACATGACCCCGCTGTCGATCGGCGTGGCGGCGTCGACGCTGGTCGCACGCGCGCTCGGCGCCGGACGGCCCGAGGAAGCCCGGCTGCTCGGCCGGCACAGCGTGATCTTCGCGTGCGGCATTGCCGCGACCTACGGCCTGCTCGTGTTCGTGCTGCGCCCGCTGATCATCGGCGGCTATACGCCGAACCCGGCCGTCGCCGCGGCCGCGATGCCGCTCGTCGCGATCGTCGCGTGCTACCACGTCTTCGATGCGCTGCAAGTCACGTCGGCGTTCGTGCTGCGCGCCTACAAGGTCGCGGTCGTGCCGACCGTGATCTATGCAGTCGCGCTGTGGGGCGTCGGGCTCAGCGGCGGCTACGTGCTCGGCTTCGACGTGGGCGGCATCGCGCCCGCGTGGCTGACCGGCGCGCGCGGCTTCTGGTTCGCGAACACGATCAGCCTGATGCTCGCGGGCGCCGGGCTCGTGCTGTACCTGCGCCGCGTCAGCCGTGCGCATGCCGCCGTGTCCACGTCCGCCTGACGCGTTGCCCGCTACGTCTCCTCAAGCACGTCGGCCGCGTGATACGACGACCGCACGAGCGGGCCGGCGACGACTTCCCTGAAACCGAGCAATAGCGCTTCGTCGCGCCACGCGGCGAATGCGTCCGGGCTCACGTAGCGTCGCACCGGCAGATGATGCGCGGACGGCGCGAGATACTGGCCGAGCGTCAGCACGTCGACGTCATGCGCACGCAGGTCGCGCAGCGTGTCGCGCACTTCGTCGTCGCACTCGCCAAGGCCGAGCATCAACCCCGATTTCGTCACCAGCCCCGGCCGCGCCCGCTTCGCCTGCGCGAGCAGTTCGAGCGAGCCGCGATAGTCGGCGCCTGGCCGCGCCGCGCGATACAGCGACGGCACCGTCTCGATGTTGTGGTTGAACACGTCGGGCCAGGCCGTCGACAACGCATCGAGCGCGCGGGCCACGCGACCGCGGAAGTCCGGTGTCAGCACTTCGACGCCGATGCCCGGCACGCTCGCGCGCACTGCCGCGATGCACGCGGCAAAATGCGCGGCGCCGCCGTCGCGCAGGTCGTCGCGATCGACCGACGTGATCACGACATAGCGCAGCCCGAGCGCCGCAGCCGCATCGGCCAGCCGCGCGGGCTCGTCCGGATCGAGCGGCTCGGGCCGGCCGTGCGCGACGTCGCAGAACGGGCAACGCCGCGTACACAGCCCGCCCATGATCATGAAGGTCGCCGTGCGCTGCGCGAAGCATTCGCCGATGTTCGGGCACATCGCCTCCTCGCAGACGGAATGCAGCCGATGGTCGCGCAGCACGGCCGCCATATCGACGACCGCCGCGCTCATCATCGGCCGCGCGCGCAGCCACGGCGGCTTCGGCAACGCCGCACCGGCCGCGGGCTCGACGCGCACCGGAATGCGCGCGAGCTTGTCGCGGCTTCTCGCGCCTGGCTGGCTGAGCGCCGTGAGGCTGGGTCGTTCGAGCGCGGCGGCCATCGTCAGTCTCCGAGAAACGCGACGATCAGGCGGTTCACGTCGGCGGCGGCCTCCATCTGCACCATGTGCCCGCTGCCGGCGATCACCTCGGCACGCACGCCGTCAGGCAGACCCTGCGCGTGCTGCGCCGGGATCACCTGGTCGCGCTCGCCCCAGATCACGAGCGTGCGCGGCGCAAGCGTCGCGAGCCGGTCGCGGAACACGCGCCGCTGTGCGGCGCCGTCGAACGCGGCATTCGCGATCTTTTCGAGCGCGGCCTGCACGCCTTCGAGCCGCTTGTACTTGACGAGATCCTCGACGAGCTGCCGCGTGACCAGCGCGTTGTCCGCGAACAGCGCGCCGAGGTGCGGCTTCAGCGTGTTGCGGCTGTTGCCGGCGACGAAGCCGTCGATGTAGGCGCGATTGATGTCGGCGCCGAGCCCGGCGCTCGCGATCAGCGTCAGCGACGCAACACGTTGCGGCGCGCGCTCGGCCGCCGCCATCGCGACCGCGCCGCCCATCGAATGGCCGATCAGGTGGGCGTGCTCGATGCCCTGCGCATCGAGCAGCGCGAGCACCGCGTCGGCCAGTTCATCGAGGCTGCCCGTCTCGACCGCCTTGCCCGACTCGCCGTGACCGGGCAGGTCGAGCGCCCACACCGGCCGGTGCGCGGCGAGATCCGCGTGATTGAACAACCAGTTGTTGAGGTCGCCGCCGAAGCCGTGGATCAGCACGGCGGGCGGGCCGTTGCCTTCGCCGAGCTTCAGGAAGCGCACGGTCCGGCCGCCGATCTGCGCCTTTTCGGGCTGCGGGCCCGCGGCTTCGTCGGAAGCCGCGCTCGGCACGAAATCGCGCTGGAAATCGGCGATTGCCGCATCGATGTCGGCATCGCTCGCATCGGCGGCCGCGACGACGCCGAGCAGCGCGCCGACCGGCAGCGTCTCGCCTTCCTGCGCGACCTGCCGGCGCAGCGTGCCGTCGAACGCGCATTCGACGCCCGACGAGATCTTGTCGGTCTCGACGTCGAGCACTTCGTCGCCCTTCGTCACGCGTTCGCCGAGGGCCTTCAGCCAGCCGTTGACCTGCCCCTGCTCCATCGACAGCCCCCACTTGGGCATCGTGATCATGTGAATCGACATCGTGTCAGCTCCTCGTCTTCAGGACCGCCTGCGCAATCGCATCGGCGGACGGGATATACAGGTCTTCCAGCACGCTCGCGAACGGTGCGGGCGTATGCGGCGCAGTGACCAGCTCGATCGGCGCCTTCAGCGCATGGAACGCGCGCTGCGCGACGAGCGCGGCAATGTCGGTCGCGATCGAGCAGCGCGGGTTCGCTTCGTCGACGACCACCACGCGCCCGGTGCGCTCCGCGCTTTCGAGAATCGTTTCCTCGTCGAGCGGCGACGTCGTGCGCAGGTCGATCACGTCGACCTGGATGCCGTCCTTCGCGAGCTTCGCGGCTGCGTCCATCGCGAGATGCACCATCCGGCCGTACGTGACGATCGTCGCGTCGTCGCCGTCGCGCATCACGTTCGCCTCGCCGAACGGAATGGCATAGGATTCCTCAGGCACGTCGCCTTCGCGGGTATAGAGCAGCTTGTGCTCGAGGAAGATCACCGGATCGTTGTCGCGGATCGCCTGGATCAGCAGCCCCTTCGCGTCGTACGGCGTCGACGGGCACACGACTTTCAGCCCCGGAATGTGCGTGAACAGCGACGTGAGCATCTGCGAATGCTGCGCAGCCGCGCGCAAGCCGGCGCCATACATCGCGCGGATCACGACCGGCGTCACGGCCTTGCCGCCGAACATGTAGCGGAACTTGGCGGCCTGGTTGAAGATCTGGTCGAAGCACACGCCCATGAAATCGATGAACATCAGCTCCGCGACGGGCCGCATCCCGCACGCGGCAGCGCCTACCGCCGCGCCGATGTAGCCGCCCTCCGACAGCGGCGTATCGAGCACACGGCCCGGAAACTTGTGGAACAGCCCCTTCGTCACGCCGAGCACGCCGCCCCACGCGTCGTCCTCGCCCGGCGCACCCGCGCCGCCTGCGTTGTCCTCGCCCATCACGATCACGCTTTCGTCGCGCGCCATTTCCTGTGCGAGCGCTTCGTTGATCGCCTGCGAATAAGTGATCTTCCTTGCCATGTCTGTCTCCTGGAATGTTCGGTTCGCCGTGTCGGCCGCGGTGTCAGGCCGCGCTCACGGGTACGACACGTAGACGTCGGTCAGCAGGTCGGCGGCATCGGGTACCGGCGCGGCCTTGGCCTGCGCGACCGCATCGTCGATCAGCGCCTTCACCTGGGCATCGACCGCGCGCAGGTCGGCAGTCGTCAATGCTTCGGCCCGCACGACGCGCGTTTCGAAATGCTTCAGGCAATCCTTTTCGTCGCGCAGCTTCTGCACTTCGCCCGGTGCGCGATAGGTTTGCGCATCGCCTTCGAAGTGACCGAAATAGCGCGTAAACTTCACCTCGACGAGCGTCGGGCCGCCGCCGTTGCGCGCACGCTCGACGGCTTCGCCAAGCGCTTCGTGCACCGCGAAGAAGTCGAAGCCGTCGACGATCACGCCCGGCATCCCGAACCCGTTCGCACGATCGGCGATGTTGTCGGTGGCGACCGACCAGCTCGACGACGTCGCTTCCGCATAGCCGTTGTTTTCGGCCACGAAGATCGCGGGCAGCCGCCACACCGACGCGAGGTTCATCGATTCGAAGATCACGCCCTGGTTCGATGCGCCGTCGCCGAAGAAGCACACGCCGACTCCGCCGGTCTTCTTGTGCTTCGCCGCGAGCGCCGCACCACAGACGAGCGGGCCGCCCGCGCCGACGATCCCGTTCGCGCCGAGCATCCCCATCGCCAGGTCGGCGATATGCATCGAGCCGCCCTTGCCATGGCAGACGCCCGTCTTCTTGCCATAGATCTCGGCCATCATCCCGTGCACGTCGACGCCCTTCGCGATGCAATGGCCGTGGCCGCGATGCGTGGTCGCGACGTAGTCGTCGAGGCCGAGGTGCAGTATCGTGCCGACCGCGGATGCCTCCTCGCCCGCGTACAGGTGAACGAAGCCGGGAATCTCGCCGGTCGCGAATTCGACGTGCAGGCGTTCCTCGAATTCGCGGATCGTGCGCATCAGCCGGTAGGCGTCCAGCAGCTTGTCCCTGCTGAGCTGTGTCGAAGCGGTCATGTGTGTCTCCTGGGTAGGTCTGACTGCGAATGCCGCCGCGGCCGGGCCGTGGCGACGGATTTCACGGCCTGCGGCCGTCAGTGGAACGTGAAGCCGCCGTCGACGTTCACGGCCTGGCCCGTCACGTTGTCCATCGTCGCGAAGAACAACGCGAGCCGGCCCATGTCCTCCGGCGTCTGCGCGCGGCCCTGCGGAATCAGCGTCAACTGGTGCCGCTGCCACGACTCCTCGACCGATTCGCCGTCGGTCTTCCATTCGTCGGACAGCCGGTCCCACATGTACGTCCGCACGATGCCGGGGCAGATCGCGTTGACGGTCACGCCGTCGCGCGCGAGCTCCTTCGCGAGCGCGTTCGTGAACCCGACGACCGCGAATTTCGATGCGCTGTAGTGCGCGAGATTCGGAAAGCCCTCCTTGCCGGCGATCGACGCGACGTTGATGATCCGGCCGCGGCCCTGCGCCTTCAGCGGCGCGAGCGCCGCGCGGCAGCCGAGGAACGTGCCCTTCGCGTTCACGTCCATCACGAAATCCCAGTCGCGCTCGGTCAGTTCGCCGACCGGATGAATGCTGATCACGCCCGCGCAGTTCACGAGGATGTCGAGCCTGCCGAGGTCGGCGAGTGCCTGTGCAACCATCGCATCGACCTGCGCGGCCTGCGTGACGTCGACCTTCGCGACCGCCGCCCGGCGGCCGAGCGCGCGTACTTCGCGCGCGGTGGCGTCGAGTGCGTCGTCGAGCAGGTCGGCGAGCAGGATGTCGGCGCCCGCGCCGGCGAGCGTCAGTGCAATGCCGCGGCCGATGCCGCGCGCGCCGCCGGTGACGATGGCGACCTGTCCTTCGAGTGGGGCTGTCATGGCGATGTCTCCTGGATGATCGTTATGGATGTCGAAATGTCACTCGGTAAAACGGCGCCTCAATAGCGCCATTCGCCGGCATCGCGCAGCAGTTGCCGCGACGACGCGTAGGGCAGCGTGCGGCCGACGTCGACCGTCAGCGGCCCGCGCCAGTCGAGCGAGATCTCGTAGCGATCGCCGCGCGCGACCTCGATCTCGCGCTCGCCGTCGAACGCGAGCGTGCCGCGCTCGAACGGGATCGTCTGCCAGGCACCCGGCTCGAGCCGCTCGCAGCTGCGCATCACGACGCGATCGACGCGGCCCGGCGCAATCGGCGCGACGAGCGGCGTGCCGGCCGTCTTGCCTTCGTCCGCGAAACGCATCGCGAGCCCGTGCGGCGCGCTG
>NZ_JAAGPE010000227.1:0-237 GCF_017104605.1 Burkholderia sp. Ac-20384
TGTGACGGCTATACTTCTATGGTGTTTCGTTTGTTATGATCACACTGTAGTGTTGTTGTCTCGTGTTTGAGTTATGTCTCATGTGTGGTAGTCGTGTTCTGAGTTGTGGACCGATTGTGTGTGTAGTTGCAGAGTTGTTTTATCATGCTGTGCAGTATAGTATTTTATGTATTACTGAATATAGCGGTAGTGTAATGAATACTAGTGATACATTGTTTTTTTTTTTTTTTTTTTTTT
>NZ_JAAGPE010000228.1:0-15222 GCF_017104605.1 Burkholderia sp. Ac-20384
CCACGAACGCGAACGCGAACGCCGCGTATGCCGCGAAGGCGGCCGAGCGCACGCGCGTGTCCGCCGACGCCGCCGCCGCGGTGGCCGACGCCGTGAAGTCGCGCATCGAGCGGATCGTCAACGATACGGTGATGCAGGAGCTCGGCGAGCTGCGCGGGATGATGGAAGAGCAGTTCGACAGCCTGATGTGGCACGACCGCCAGCGTCGCAGCGCCGTGCATGGCGCGCTGACGAAGCACCTGTTCGCGGCCGGTTTCTCCGCGCAGCTCGTGCGGATGCTGGTCGACAACATGCCGGCCGGCGACGGCGCGCAGACCTTCGAACAGGCCGCCGAATGGGCGCAGTCGGTGCTCGCGTCGAACCTGCCGGTGCTCGAAAGCGAAGATGCGCTGATGGAGCGCGGCGGCGTGTTCGCGCTGATGGGGCCGACGGGCGTCGGCAAGACGACCACCACCGCGAAGCTGGCCGCGCGCTGCGTGATGCGCTTCGGCGCGAGCAAGGTCGCGCTGCTGACCACCGACAGCTACCGGATCGGCGGCCACGAGCAGCTGCGCATTTTCGGCAAGATCCTCGGCGTGCCCGTGCACGCGGTGAAGGATGCGGGCGACCTCGCACTGGCGCTGTCCGAGCTGCGCAACAAGCACATCGTGCTGATCGACACGATCGGCATGAGCCAGCGCGACCGCGCGGTGTCCGACCAGATCGCGATGCTGCACGGTGCGAACGCGCCGGTGCAGCGCCTGCTGCTGCTCAACGCGACGAGCCATGGCGACACGCTCAACGAAGTCGTGCAGGCGTACCGCAGCGCGGGCGAGCATCCGGACCTGGCCGGCTGCATCCTCACGAAGCTCGACGAGGCGACCCACCTCGGCGGCGTGCTCGACACGGTGATCCGCTACAAGCTGCCGATCCATTACGTGTCGACCGGCCAGAAGGTGCCGGAGAACCTGTACGTCGCGTCGACCAAATTCCTGCTGAAGAGCGCGTTCTGTGTACCGCGCGACGGCTCGCCCTTCGTGCCGCAAGACGAGGACATGCCGACGCTGCTTTCCGCACTGACCGCACGTTCCACCGCCGAGCTGCACGAGGTGCGATTTGGATAAACGAATCATCGATCAGGCCGAAGGGCTGCGGCGCCTGCTGGCCGGGCGCGCATCGCGCATCGTCGCGGTGACGGGCGGGCCGGCGGGTGTCGGCTGCACGTCCACCGTGGTGAGCCTCGCGGCGGCGCTCGCGTCGCTCGGCAAGGATGTGCTCGTCGTCGACGAGCGAGCCGACGTGCATTCGGCCAGCGCGACGCTGGCGGGCGCGTGGCTGCGTGACGGCGAACGCACGCGGGTCGCGGCCGGCTTCAGCCTGTGCGCCGCCGCGCGGCTCGCACGCACCGGCTACACCGATGCGCAACTGAGCGATTTCATCGACGGGCCGGCCGACATCGTCCTCGTCGACGCGCAGATCGGCGCCGACGGTTCGTTCTCGGCGCTCGCACGCGAAGCGCACGACGTGCTGGTCGTCACGCGGGTCGCCGCGCAGGCGATCACCGAGGCGTATGCGTGCATGAAGCGGCTGCATTTCGCGCATGCGTTCGCGCAGTTCCGCGTACTGACCAATCACGTCGGCAGTCATGCGGACGCGAAGGTCGCGTTCGACAACCTCGCGGGCGTCGCGAGCCGCTACCTGACGGTGTCGATCGCCGACGCGGGCTGCGTGAGCGCCGATCCGCTCGTCGAACACGCACGCGAGCTGATGCGTGTCGTGGTCGATGCGTTCCCGTCGTCGGCCGCCGCGCGCGACTACCGGCAGATTGCCGCCGACCTGCTGTATTGGCCGATGCGCCCGCGTTCGGGTGCGGGCCGCGCCGTGCACGCGGGCGGCAAGCCGTCGTATGAGGCGGGCGCGGCACACGCCGCGTGAGCGCCACCGGAAGGAGAGAGCCATGATGTACAACGCTCAAGGAAAGATGTCCCAGGCCGACGTGCTCGCGCAATATGCGCCGCTCGTGCGACGCCTCGGGCTGCAGCTCGTCGCGAAGATGCCGGCGAGCGTCGACCTCGACGACCTGATCCAGGCCGGCATGATCGGCCTGATGGACGCGGCCGGCCGCTACAAGGAAGACCAGGGCGCGCAGTTCGAGACTTACGCGACCCAGCGTATCCGCGGCGCGATGCTCGATGAGCTGCGCAGCAACGACTGGCTGCCGCGCAGCCTGCGCAAGACGTCGCGCGAGGTCGAGCACGCGGTGCACCAGGTCGAGCAGCATCTCGGCCGCTCGGCGAGCGAGACCGAGATCGCGCAGCACCTGAACATGCCGCTCGACGAGTACCAGGGGATGCTGCAGGACCTGCACGGCAGCCAGTTGATCTATTACGAGGATTTCGACCGCGCGGCCGACGACGAGCCGTTCCTCGACCGCTACCGCGTCGATCACGCCGATCCGTTGTCGGCGCTGCTCGACGAGCACCTGCGCGAAGCGCTCGTCGAGGCGATCGAGCGGCTGCCGGAGCGCGAGAAGCTGCTGATGTCGCTGTACTACGAACGGGGTCTGAATCTGCGCGAGATCGGCGCGGTGCTCGAAGTGAGCGAATCGCGCGTGTGCCAGCTGCACAGCCAGGCTGTCGCGCGCCTGCGCGCGCGGCTGCGCGAACAGGCGTGGGTCGGCGCGGAGTCCTGACCCTTTCTTGACGGTCGCGCGCGCCGACGCCGCGCGCTTGCGCCGTCGGCGCGCAGTCGTGCGCCGTGCTTGCGCATTCTGCGCGCCGATTTGCTACAATCCTCTCCGCTTTCCGAGGAGCGTTGCGACGGACCACTCTGCGTCCGCCAGGCTCGGAAGGCTTCACCAAGCAGCTTGTGCGGCACAACCGCGTCGGCCCCGCTTCCTGAACGGCGCTCACGTCACCAATCTAGAAACTTTTTAGAAAGGAGGGCGTGATGAACGCCATTATCGATTCCAAAGCTTCCAACGATTTCGTCGTCGCCGACATGGCGCTGGCCGGCTGGGGCCGCAAGGAACTGAACATCGCCGAGACCGAAATGCCGGGCCTCGTGCAGATCCGTGACGAATACAAGGCACAGCAGCCGCTGAAGGGCGCGCGCATTGCCGGTTCGCTGCACATGACGATCCAGACGGGCGTGCTGATCGAGACGCTGAAGGCGCTCGGCGCGGACGTCCGCTGGGCGTCGTGCAACATCTTCTCGACGCAGGACCACGCCGCTGCCGCGATCGTCGAAGCCGGCACGCCGGTGTTCGCGTTCAAGGGCGAATCGCTCGACGAATACTGGGAATTCTCGCACCGCATCTTCGAATGGCCGAACGGCGAATTCGCGAACATGATCCTGGACGACGGCGGCGACGCAACGCTGCTGCTGATCCTCGGCTCTAAGGCCGAGAAGGACCGTTCGGTGATCGCGAAGCCGACCAACGAGGAAGAAGTCGCGCTGTACAAGTCGATCGCGCAGCACCTCGACGCGGACCCGACCTGGTACTCGACGCGCCTCGCGCACATCAAGGGCGTGACCGAAGAAACCACGACCGGCGTGCACCGCCTGTACCAGATGGAAAAGGACGGCCGCCTGCCGTTCCCGGCGTTCAACGTGAACGATTCGGTCACGAAGTCGAAGTTCGACAACCTGTACGGCTGCCGTGAATCGCTGGTCGACGGCATCAAGCGCGCGACCGACGTGATGATCGCGGGCAAGGTCGCGGTCGTCGCGGGCTACGGCGACGTGGGCAAGGGCTGCGCGCAATCGCTGCGCGGCCTGGGCGCCACCGTGTGGGTCACCGAAATCGACCCGATCTGCGCACTGCAGGCGGCGATGGAAGGCTACCGCGTCGTGACGATGGAATACGCGGCCGACAAGGCCGACATCTTCGTGACGGCCACCGGCAACTTCCACGTGATCGGCCACGATCACATGAAGGCGATGCGCCACAACGCGATCGTCTGCAACATCGGTCACTTCGACTCGGAAATCGACGTCGCGTCGACCCGCCAGTACCAGTGGGAAAACATCAAGCCGCAGGTCGACCACATCATCTTCCCGGACGGCAAGCGCGTGATCCTGCTGGCGGAAGGCCGCCTCGTGAACCTCGGCTGCGCGACCGGCCACCCGTCGTTCGTGATGTCGAACTCGTTCGCGAACCAGACGCTCGCGCAGATCGAGCTGTTCGTGCGCGGCAACGAGTACGAGAACAAGGTGTACGTGCTGCCGAAGCACCTCGATGAAAAGGTCGCACGCCTGCACCTGGCGCGCATCGGCGCGAACCTGTCCGTGCTGTCGGACGAGCAGGCTTCGTACATCGGCGTGCAGAAGGACGGCCCGTTCAAGCCGAACCACTACCGCTACTGATCCGACGCGCCGCTGCCGCGGTGCCGTGCGCGCGTCGCCGACGTGCACCCGGCATGGCGGCACGGCGCGCCGGATCGCCGGCTGCCGCGGCGCGCCTTCGGGCACCCGCGGCAGCCGGCGGCGGCCACTGATCGTACCGATCGACAACCGAACCGGAGCACTCCATGAGCGTCATCCTCACCTGGGTCATCAACGCGCTCGCGCTGCTGATCATCACGTACCTCGTGCCGTCGATCCATATCAAGAGCTTCGGCACGGCGCTGATCATCGCGGTCGTGCTCGGCCTGATCAACACGGTGATCCGTCCGGTGCTGATCCTGCTGACGCTGCCCGTCACGATCGTCACGCTCGGGGTGTTCATCCTGGTCGTGAACGCGTTGTGCTTCTGGTTCGCGTCGTCGCTGCTGAAGGGCTTCGAGGTGTCGGGCTTCTGGTCCGCGTTCTTCGGTTCGATCCTGTACAGCATCGTGTCGTGGCTGCTGTCCGCGCTGATCTTCGGTCAGCGCGACATCGGCTGACGCATGGGCCTGTTCCCTCAGAATCATGAATACGATCGAACTCTCGTTTGAATTCTTCCCGCCGAAAACGGCGGAAGGCGTCGAGAAGCTGCGCGCCACGCGTGCGCAGCTGCTGCCGCTGAAGCCGAAATTCGTTTCCTGCACGTTCGGCGCCGGCGGTTCGACGCAGCAGGGCACGCTCGATACGGTGCTCGACATGCAGAAGGACGGCCTCGAGGCCGCACCGCACCTGTCGTGCATCGGCTCGTCGCGTGACAGCCTGCGCGCGATCCTCGACCAGTACCGCTCGTACGGCATCCGTCACATCGTCGCGCTGCGTGGCGACCTGCCGTCGGGGATGGGCGAAGTCGGCGAACTGCGCTATGCGTCGGAGCTCGTCAGCTTCATTCGTGCCGAGCATGGCGACTGGTTCCACATCGAAGTCGCGGGCTATCCGGAGTACCACCCGCAAGCGCGCTCGCCGAAGGCCGATCTCGAGAATTTCGCGCGCAAGGTGAAAGCCGGCGCGAATTCCGCGATCACGCAGTACTTCTTCAACGCCGATGCGTATTTCCGCTTCGTCGACGATGCGCGCAAGCTGGGCGTGGACGTGCCGATCGTGCCGGGCATCATGCCGATCACGAACTTCTCGCAGCTGATGCGCTTCTCCGAGATGTGCGGCGCCGAAGTGCCCCGTTGGGTCGCGCGCCGGCTCGAGAGCTTCGGCGACGATCGCGAGTCGATCCGTGCGTTCGGCGCGGACGTCGTCACGAGCCTGTGCCAGCGTCTGGTCGACGCGGGCGTGCCGGGCCTGCACTTCTATACGCTGAACACGGCGGCCGCGACGCGGACGATCTGTGAACGGCTCGTCGTGTAAGCGCGCTCACGCGATTGCATGCGTAAAAGCCCCGCCGGTGATGCCGGCGGGGCTTTTTTTTCGAGGCCTGCGGAGCGCGGCCGCGCGCGTCAGCGCTGCGCCTGCATCAGCGGCGGGCGGCGCTCGAACCACGGCCGCGCCTGTTCGAGCTGCCGGGCGAGCCGGAGCAGCAGCGCGTCGTCGGCGTGACGCGCGGCGAACTGCACGCCGATCGGCAGCCCGCGCGCGTTCCAGTAGAGCGGCACCGACATCGCCGGCTGGCCGGTCAGGTTGAACAGCTCGGTGCAGCCGGCCCACGTGAACGCCTTTTCCGACGACTTCGCGAGCATTTCCTTCAGCAGCGGCTTCACCGGCAGCGCGGCGAGCACCTTCATCTGCGCCGCTTCGAACGGCGTCGGCTGCAATTCGCCGATCTTCACCGGCGGGCCCGCGAGCGACGCGCACAGGATCGCGTCGTAGCGCGACACGAGGCCGGCCACCTGCACGGTGAGCTGGCGCTGCCATTCGAGCACGTCCGGCAGGCGCGTGCGCGCGAGGCGCCGGCCGACCACGGCCATCGCCCACGTCGCGGCTTCGAATTCGCCGCGCTTCGGCGTGCGGCCGGTCAGCGCGCGTGCGCCCAACACCATCTCCTCGGCGATCGTCGCCCACAGCGTGAGGAAGGTTTCGGCCGCGCGCGCGTAGTTGACGTGCAGCGTCGCCGGCTCGACATGGTGGCCGAGCGATTCGAGCAGCGCGGCCGCGTCGTCGAGCGCCGCGCGCGTGTCGTCGGCGAGTGCCGGTGCGAGCATCGGGTCGAGCACGAGGCCGATCCGCAGCGGGCCGGGCGGCGTGTCGAGCTCGCCGAGGAACGTGCCGGGTGCGCCGGCCGGCAAGGTCTGGCCGGTCGTCACATCGAGCAGCAGCGCGCTGTCGCGCACGCTGCGCGTGACCGCATGCTGGACGACCAGCTCGCCGTTCGACGGCAGGTCGACGAGTACCGGGTTGCGGCTCGGCTTCAGGCCGAACAGTCCGCAGCACGACGCCGGAATGCGGATCGAGCCGCCGCCGTCGGACGCATGTGCGATCGGCACGATGCCGGCCGCGACGGCTGCCGCCGCACCGCCACTCGAACCGCCGGGCGTGTGGTCGAGATTCCACGGGTTGCGGCACGCGCCGAACAGTTCGGGTTCCGTGTACGGCATCTGGCCGATCTCCGACGTGTTGGTCTTGCCGAACACGTTGAGACCGGCTGCGCGGCTGCGCGCGATCACCGGCGAATCGTCGGCGGGCACGAAGTACCGGTAGTGCCGGCTGCCCATCGACAGCGGCAGCCCGGCGACCGCCGCGCCGAGATCCTTCACGAGATAGGGAACGCCGGCGAACGGCGCGTCGGCGCCGCCGTCGGGTGTGGCGGCCGCACGCTGGCGTGCGGCTTCGTAGTCCTGCAGCACGATCGCGTTGATCGCGCTGTTGACCGCTTCGGCCTGGCCGATCGCGGCGTCGAGCAGTTCGCGCGGGCTCGCCTTGCGTTCGCGTACCAGTGTGGCGAGGCCGATCGCGTCATGCGCGAGATAGTCCGAGTGCATCGCAGTCACCCCCGTTGTGACTCGTGGCGATGACAGCAGCATAACGCGGGCCCGGTGCGCGGGGCCCGCGGCCGGCCGATTTTAGAGGTGCTCGGCGAGGAAGGTCAGCGTGCGGCCGTGCGCGAGCGCCGACGCGCGCTGGTTGTACGACGCGCGGTCCGTGCAGTTGAAGCCGTGCTCGGCGCCCGGGTACACGTGGAACGACGCATGGTCGTGGCCGGCGAATGCGGCCTTCACCTGGTCGACAGCCGTGAGCGGGATGCCGTGGTCGTTTTCCGCGTAGTGGAACAGGATCGGCTGCGTGACCTTGCCGGCGAGGTCGAGCGCGTTCTGGATGCCGCCGCCGTAGTAGGCCACTGCCGCGTCGATCTTGCCGGTCGCCGCCGCGCGGTACGCGAGCTGGCCGCCGAAGCAGTAGCCGATCGCGGCGACCTTGCCGGCCACTTCGGGGCGTGCGCGCAGTGCATCGGCTGCCGCGCCGATGTCCGCGACCGCGAGACCCACATCGGTCTTTTTCATCAGCTCGATGCCCTTGTCGCGATCCGCGCCCTCGTAGGTCAGCTCGACGCGCGGCTGCGTGCGCCAGAACACGTCCGGCGCGAGCGCGACGAAGCCGTCGGACGCGTACTGATCGGCGACCGCGCGGATGTGCGAGTTCACGCCGAAGATCTCCTGGATGATGATGACGGCGGGGCCGGTGCCGCGCTTGGGCAGCGCGAGATAGCCGCCGAAGCTGTCGTTACCGGCGGGGATGTCGATCCATTGGGCAGTCACGTTCTGAACTCCTGGCGAACGGGGTGCGCGATGCGCGCCCCGGGGTGGAAGAGGGCTAGGGCCTGTTCCCGCTAATAACGGGCTTGCGAACGTGCGTTGCCGGTCGTAGTGCAAGGAGTGAGGAGCGCCGTTTGGCCGAGCCAAACAAGCGACGATCGACGCCGCAATACGGCCGGCAACGCACGTTCCCCTGTTTGGAAAAATTCATTCGTGGGGCTGGCCCCCAGAAGGGCCGATCGCTGCGTCATGCTCCTCGCGAATACGTTGAGTATTCGCTTCGTCGCAGTCCTTGCGCTCGGCCCTTCTGGGCGCCAGCGCAAGCCCGTTATTAGCGGGAACAGGCCCTAGTGTGCCACCGATCGTGTGACGGTGCAGGGCACGCGCCCGCTTCTCGCGCAGCGATCGTTTCGATCTCGATTATTCATTTTTCGGCGCTGCGCCGCTTCGATAGAGTCGATGTGCCGGCCTTTACAAAGCGCTTTCGCGCATCGTCATCGAAGGATTCGCCATGTCTGCCCGTCTGTTTTCCACGCCCTTTTCCGAACGCTTCGGCCTGCGCCTGCCGCTCGTGCAGGCGCCGATGGTCGGCGCGACCACGACCGCGATGGTCGCCGCCGCGTCGAATGCCGGCGCGCTCGGCAGTCTCGGCGCCGCGGCGTTCGCGCCCGAGCGCCTCGCGACCGAGGTCGAAGCCATCCGCGCGGCGACCGATCGCCCGTTCGCGGTCAACCTGTTCGTGCTGCCGGACGCCGAACCCGACGCGGCGACCGTCGCCCGCGCGCTGGCTGCGATAGACCCGCTGAACGCGGTGCTCGGATTGCCGCCGGGCACCGTGCCCGCACGCTATGCGCCTGATTTCCGTGCGCAACTCGACGCACTCGTGGCGTTGCGCGTGCCCGTTGCGAGCTTCACGTTCGGCGTGCTCGATGCAGCCGACGTCGCGCGCCTGAAGGCCGCCGGCACCTACGTGATCGGCACGGCGACGCACGTGGCCGAAGGGCTCGCATGGCAGGCGGCCGGCGCCGACGCGTGGTCCGCGCAAGGCGCCGAGGCGGGCGGCCATCGCGGCATGTTCATCGGCTCCGCCGATGACGCCCTGATCGGCACGTTCGCGCTCGTGCCGCAACTGGTCGACGCGACCGGCCTGCCGGTGCTTGCCGCCGGCGGGATCATGGATGGCCGCGGAATCGCGGCCGCGCTCGCGCTCGGTGCGCAGGGCGCGCAGCTCGGCACCGCGTTCCTCACCTGCACGGAAAGCGCGATCGCGGCGGACTGGAAGGCGCGCCTGCTCGCGAGCGCCGATACGTCGACGCAGGTCACGCGCGCGATCACCGGCCGCCACGCGCGCGGGCTGCGCAACACGCTGATGGCGCGACTCGGCGAACGCGTGGCCGACGCCGCGCCGTATCCGGTGCAGAACGCGCTGACGCAGCCGCTGCGCCAGGCCGCCGCGCGCGCCAACGACGGCGACTACCTGTCGCTGTGGGCCGGGCAGGGCGCGCCGCTCGCGCGACGGCGCGGCGATGCGATGACGACGTCGCAGCTCGTTGCCGCGCTCGATGCCGAATGGCGTGCGATAGCTGCCTGAATCGTTCATATCGGACGACGAAACGCGCGTTGTCACGCGCGTTTCATTCAACGATCGCGGGCACAAAATACCGAATCGAAATGTCCCCGGAATGTTTTAAAACGACCTTTCATCAAGTCGCCAGGAATTAGCGGAAACCCTTATCCGGCGGGGCTCGCGGCGATATTCGAGTAGTCATTCCAAAGTGCGCATATCGGTAGTGTTACCACTACCCCAAAAAAGTCCCACAAATTAATTTGATCACCTACACTTGCGCGCAAGTACGGACGGGCGGCTGCTAAAAGCGGCGGTTTTCACGTGCTTGAGGCCAAGTGCATGAACGATGCAACCGGCGAATCGTCCAGTGATTGCAAACACAGGGATGGCAGCGGGGCACCGGGCGATGGCGTTTATTGGGACCGAAACTGGAGACTTATATGAATATCAAGATGCAAAAGCTGTTGCCGATCACCGCCGCGGCGATGCTGTGCGTTGCAGCTGCAAGCAACGCGGCCGCCGATCAAGTCGTCAAGATCGGCCACGTCGCGCCCTTGACGGGCGGCATTGCACACCTGGGCAAGGACAACGAAAACGGTGCGCGTCTCGCAGTCGAGGAGATCAACGCCAAGGGTCTCACGATCGGCGGCCAGAAAATCACGCTGCAACTCGACCCGCAGGATGACGCGGCCGACCCGCGGCAGGCCACGCAGGTTGCGCAGAAGCTCGTCGACGACAAGGTCGTCGCGGTGGTCGGCCACCTGAACTCGGGCACGTCGATCCCGGCCTCGAAGATCTACAGCGATGCGGGCATCGTGCAGATCTCGCCGTCGGCGACCAACCCGGCCTACACGCAGCAGGGCTTCAAGACCACGTACCGCGTGGTGGCCACCGATGCGCAGCAGGGCCCGGCACTCGCGAACTACGCGCACTCGAAGGGCATCAAGAGCGTGGCCGTGGTCGACGATTCGACCGCGTACGGCCAGGGTCTCGCGAACGAGTTCGAGAAGAAGGCCAAGGCGCTCGGCCTGAAGGTGATGTCGCATGACGCGACGAACGACAAGGCGGTCGACTTCCGCGCGATTCTGACCAAGATCAAGGGCGAGAATCCGGACGCGATCATGTACGGCGGCATGGACGCCACCGGCGGCCCGTTCGCGAAGCAGGCGAAGCAGCTCGGCCTGCGCGCGAAGATCTTCGCGGGCGACGGCGTGTGCACGGAAAAGCTGGCCGACCTGGCCGGCGACGCGACCGACAACGTGGTGTGCTCGGAAGCCGGTGCCTCGCTCGAGAAGATGTCGGGCGGCGCGGCGTTCAAGGCGAAGTACGAGAAGCGCTTCGGCCAGCCGATCCAGATCTACGCACCGTTCACGTATGACGCCGTGTACATCATCGTCGATGCGATGAAGCGCGCGAACTCGACGGATCCGGCGAAGATCCTCGCGGCGATGCCGACGACGAACTACTCGGGCGTGATCGGCACGACGACCTTCGACTCGAAGGGCGACCTGCAGCACGGCGTGATCTCGCTGTACAACTACAAGAACGGCAAGAAGTCGCTGCTCGACGAAGTGAAGATGTAACCCAAAAAGCGGTCAACAGAAGGGGTGAAAGCGCGCTTGCGGCAACGCAGGCGCGCTTTCTTTTTGGGCCGGCGCCTGCCGCGCCCCGTCAGATCTTCAGCCGCGCGAGCACCTTCGGTGCGACGGCCGCGACGAGCGCCGCGCACAGCGCGACGACGGACAGGCCGATCGTCAGGTTCGCGGCCTGCGCGACCGCGCCGATCACGACCGGACCGAACAGCATGCCGAAATACGCGAGCCCGGCCACGTGCGCGAGCCCTTCGGCCGCGTGGATGCCTTTCACGCGCGCGGCGGCCGCGAACAGCACCGGCATCATGTTCGCGAGGCCGAGGCCCATCAGCGTGAAGCCGGTCAGCACCGCGGCCGAATACGGCAGCAGCAGCGCGCCGATCATCCCCGCGCAGGCGAGCGACGCGCTCGCGAACACGAGCTGCGGTGCGCCGAAGCGGGCACGCACCGCGTCGCCCGCGAAGCGCGCGATGGCCATCCCGCCGGAGAACGCGGCATAGGCTGCGCTGGCGAGCGCGGGGCTCGCCGCGACGACGTCGCGCATGTAGACCGTCGCCCAGTCGTACATCGCGCCCTCGGCGATCAGCGCGATGAGCGCGATGCCGCCGAGCATCCATAGCGCGGGCGAGCGCCAGCGGTTGCCGCCGCCGTGCGCGTGTTCGTGATGCGGCACATGCGGCAGCACGGCCGGGCTGGCGACCACCAGCACCGTCGCGCTGGTCGCCGCCGCGAGCGCGAGATGCACGGCCGGCGCCATGCCGGCCGACAGCAGCGCGCCACCGGCGGCCGCGCCTGCCATCCCGCCGATGCTGAACATGCCGTGCAGCGACGACATGATCGGCCTGCCGATCGCGATTTCGACCGCGCTGGCCTCGGCGTTCATCGCGACGTCGAGCGTCGCCATCGAGAAGCCGAACAGCGCGAGCACGGCGAGCAGCATCGGGTAGTCGGGCACGACGAGGATCAGCGCCGCGCCGGCCGACATCACGAGCCCGCCCGCGAGGCACGCGGTGCGCGAGCCGACGCGCGCGATCCAGCGCGCGATGGTCAGCATCGCGGCGATCGAGCCGACGGCGACCGCGAACAGCGCGATCGACAGCAGCCCGGGGCTCAGCGAGAACTTGTCGCGCACGGTCGGCACGTGCACGCCCCACGACGCGAACATCATGCCGGCGACGAAGAACAGCGCCATCGACGCCGCGCGCGCCCGCTGGCGGGCCGGTAGCGACAGCACGCGATGCGCGTCGGGCGGCGCGGCGAACGGGGGCGACGATTCGGGGGAAGAGGATTCGGACACGGTAACGCTCATCAAAAGTCATGCACGGACGCACGCGGCGCCCGTCGGATCCGTCCGATTCTATCGAACCGCTTACGATCCTGCCGGGCGATGGCCGTTCGGACGATGATCCGGCGATGATCCGGTGGCCCGCGTTCGACCGCATAGGCCGTTCGACCGAGGCGCGGCGCGCCGCGCTCGCGGGTAACATCGAAGCGCATGGCGTGCCCGGCGCGCCGCCCTTCCACCGCAGGAGTCCTCTTGAACATCGAACCCGCTCTCGCCCTGCATCTGCTGCACCGCTGCGCGCTCGGCACGCTCGCCACCCATTCGCGCGATCCGCAGGGTTTTCCGTATCCGACGGTCGTCCCGTTTGCACCCGATGCAAGCCATCGTCCCGTGATCCTCGTGAGCGGCCTCGCGGAGCACACGCGCAATCTGGCCGCCGATCCGCGCGCGGGCTTCCTCGTCGTCGACGCGCCCGACGGCGACGTGCTGAACGCCGAGCGCGCGACGCTGCTCGGCCGGTTCGTGCCGCTCGGCGACGATCCGCACGTCACCGCGCGCTACTGTCGTTATGAGCCGGACGCCGCGCGCTACCTCGCGCTCGGCGATTTCACGTTCTGGGCGCTGGACGTCGAGCGGCTGCGCTATATCGGCGGTTTCGGGCGCATGGGCTGGGTCGACGGGACGCATCTCGACGTGCTGCCGCCGCTCGCGTTCGACGAGGAACAGGCGTTATGGGACGCGTACGATGCCAGCGCTGCGCGCCGCGACGGGCTCGAATTGCTCGGTGTCGATCGCCACGGCGCCGACTGGCGACATGACGGCCGCCGCGTGCGCACGCCGTTTGATACGCCATTAGCCGATGCCGGCGCATTGCACGAGTGGCTGATTGCATGCGCGCGGGATGTGACGTGACGTCGCGGATGCCGACTTGTCCGCACTTTGTCCGTTTAGCGAGTTGCGCCATCCGATTTTCGTAAAACTGTCGTCCGATGAAAGCTTCGATTTTTCGAATGCAGGGTAATTGCGTATGTTGATAGACCTAATAGCCAATGGCTAATGTCCTAATCTCTGTGTAGGAACGTAAAAATTTGAGAAAAGGCCGCGACCGGTCAAAATGACACGCGTGATTTTCAATTGACCTCGGGATTTTCATGAATCTCGCTTCTATCAAATCTTTTTTGTGCTAATCTCTGCCTTCGAAAATCCGAGGCACATATATTTCATGAATGGTGAGCTGGCTGCAGACCGGCGCCATTGGTCAGATAGAAAGGGAAACTATGTCTTCTTACAAGGACCTGCTGGCCCAGCGGGAGAAGCTGGAGAAGCAAATCGAAGAAGCAAAGTCGCGTGAATACGCTGAAGTGCTGAATGACGTGAAGCAGAAAATTGCCGACTACGGCTTTTCGCTCGCCGAACTCGGTCTCAGCCGCGCGAAGGCAGGTAAGGTTGGCCGTCCGCGTGCAGGTGTTGCCGCGAAATACCGCGATCCGGAATCGGGCGCGACGTGGTCGGGCCGCGGCAAGCCGCCGCGCTGGATCGCGGGCAAGAACCGCGAACAGTTTGCAATTTAAGTGTTTGTTTAAGTTGCCTGCTCTTCAAAAGAGCCGCGTGTCCGTTAAGGAGCGCGGCTTTTTTGTTTTCAGCGGTCGCCACGCACATGGTGTTGTCATGAAAGTGTAATAATCCGGTGTGAATGGAAATACGACCTGTTCGCATAAGCGATTGATTTAAATAAGAAATTTGTGGGTATTGGCCGGGTTCACCGGGCGCCCTTGATAGAATTGGGTATCGCACACCGATATCCCATATTTCATGTCCACGTTTTCCGGCGACGCGCAGAGCGCAGATAAGCACGCGGTTGCACGCAAGAGCACGTTCGTCAGTATTGTGCTGAATGTCGTGCTTGCGACATTCCAGATCGTCGTCGGCGTGATTGCACATTCGCAGGCATTGATTGCTGACGGTGTGCATTCGATTTCCGATTTGATCTCGGATTTTGTCGTGCTGGTTGCGAATCGGCATAGCGGCGCATCGCCGGATGCCGACCACAATTACGGACACAGCCGCTACGAGACCGTCGCCTCGCTGTTTCTCGGCGCGATCCTGATTGCGGTCGGCGTCGGCATGCTCTGGCGGGCCGGCGACCGTCTCGTTAATCTCGAAAACATTCCGGCGGTACATTTTTCCGCGCTGCTCGTCGCGCTGACGGTGCTCGTGTCGAAAGAGGCGCTGTTTCGCTACATGCTGCGCGAAGCGCGGCGCGTCCGCTCGGCGATGCTCGTCGCGAACGCGTGGCATGCGCGTTCGGATGCCGCATCGTCACTCGTCGTCGCGATCGGCATCGTCGGCAGCCTGGCCGGCGTGCGGCTGCTCGACCCGATCGCGGCGGCGATCGTCGGCTTCATGGTCGCGCGCATGGGCTGGACGTTCGGCTATGACGCGCTGCAGGACCTCTCCGACCGCGCGCTCGATACGACCGATACGGCCGAGATCCGCGCGCTGCTCGCGGCGACGCCCGGCGTGCGTGACGTGCATGACCTGCGCACGCGCAAGATGGGCGATGCCGCGCTCGTCGACGCACACATCCTCGTCGACCCGAAAATCTCCGTCTCCGAAGGGCACTACATCGCCGAGACCGCACGTGCGCGCGTGCTGACCGACCCGCGCGTGCTCGACGCGCTGATTCACGTCGACCCGGAGAACGACGCGGCGCGCCGT
>NZ_JAAGPE010000229.1:0-15093 GCF_017104605.1 Burkholderia sp. Ac-20384
TGCACCGGGCCCGCGCTGGGCCGAGCCGATCCGCAAGCGGCTCGTGGCCGGCGTCACGCACCTGACGGCGGGCGGCGGCGGCCCGTCGCTCGACCTCTCTTCGCCGCCGGGAGACCCGGGGCTGTTCGGCCCCGATGCCGTCTGCTGGCGCGTACATGCCGACTTCACGTCGATGATGACGGGCGGCATCGCCGCGCTGCTGCTGCAGGCGCTCCACCCGCTCGCACTCGCGGGCGTCTGGGATCACTCGTCGTTCCGCACCGACATCCTCGGCCGCCTGCGACGCACCGCCACGTTCATCACCGGTACGACGTTCGGCAGTCGCGCAGATGCACTCGCGCTGATCGAGCGCGTGAAATCGATCCACGCGCACATCTCGGGCACCGCGCCGGACGGTCGGCCGTACCGTGCCGACGATCCGGCGTTGCTGACCTGGGTGCATGTCGCCGAAGTGTCGAGTTTCCTTGCCGCGCATCTGCGCTACGTGAATCCGGCGCTGCCGGGCGAGTTGCAGGACCGCTACTACGCAGAAACGGCGTTGATCGCCGAACTGCTCGGCGCACACGAGGTGCCCCGTTCGCGTGCCGAGGTGGCCGCGTATCTCGCGCGCATGCAGCCCGAGCTCGAGGCCGGGCCGCGCACGTTCGACGTGATGTCCATCCTGCTGAACGTGCCGGTCGCGAAGCCTGCCCTGCGGCCGGCCGCGTCGCTGGTGATGCACGCGGGAATCGACCTGCTGCCGCCGTGGGCGCAGCGCATGCTCGGCGTGTCGGCCTTCGCGCCGCTGCGACGCGCGGTGGTCCGGCCCGGTATCCGGGTCGTTGCCCCCGTGCTGCGCTGGGCGCTCGTGAACGGCGCGTCAAAGCGTGCGCGCCGCCGTGCCGCAGCGACACCGCCCGACGGCACTCCACCCGCCTGACGATTCGCTTCCTCCTATCATTTCAATTTACTGTCAAATACCTGTGACAAGCTGACGGGCTTGCACCCGCGCACGGTCGCCCGTGCCGCACGTCCCGCCTGTCGTGACCCGCGCGGTGTCCCGCCCACCCGACCGACACTCGATGCCCGCGATGCCACGCCTGCCGATCCGTTTCGCCCTTGCCGCCAGCCTGTCCACCGTTTTCGCCCTTTCCGCCTGCGGAGGCGACGATGTCGCCGCCGTCGCGCGTTCGGACGCGCAAACGCCATCCGGCGGCACCCCGACCACGCCGGCCCCCACGCCGCCGGCCACCGTCACGCCGCAACCGGGCAAGTGGAAGGCCGCTCGCGCGGGCGACCTGATCGACGTGACGCTCGGCGACCTCCATCCCACGCAGGGTGCGATCGGCTACGACCAGATCTACTACAAGCTCGGCCGCTACGAATTGCAGCCCGACAAGAAATTCGACGACTTCTGCGCGGACGAAGGCCTCGTCGGCGTCGCATCGAGCGGCTATACGGCCAAGTCGACGCTGCGCGATCCCGCGAGCTACACGTGCGCGACCACCGATGCGAACGCCCGCGACCGCTCGGTGCTGAACCCGGTCGTGATCGGCCCGAACGGCGATGCTCTGTACCTGACCGACGGCCATCACGGCCTGTCGACCTACTACGAGACGCCCGACGGCGGCCCGGCGCTGCACGTACACGTCGTCGTCAAGGACAACCTCAGCGACTACTCGGGCGACGCGTTCTGGCAGCAGATGCAGAGCCGCGGCTATCTGCGCCTCAAGAACGGCGAAGGCAAGCCGATCACGACGGCGCAACTGCCGACCGGGCTCGGCCTGAAACTCGGGATGACGAACGACCGCTACCGCTCGCTCGTCTATTTCACGCGCGACATCGGCTACAGCAAGCCCGCACAAGCGACCGACTATCTCGAGTTCTACTGGGCCGACTGGCTGCGCGCGCAACCGGGCACGTTCGCGCTCACCGGCTATGACCTGACGCGCGCCGGCACAACCGACCCGGATCCGGCGAAGGCCGACACGGGTTACCTGAACGCGGTCTGGAATGCGTCGACGCGCATGGTCGCGGCCATGGACCCGGTGATCGACGGCAAGACGGGCGCCGACCTCGGCCGCGCGGACGCGATCAACGGCGGGAAGAAATACAGCAAGGGAGAGTTCGACAAGCTGCGCCAGCCGATCACGGCGGAAAAGCCCGGCAAGCTCGCGTACGCGCTCGACTACAAGACGCGCCACGCGCTGCCGCAGTAAGGCAAGCGGCAACCGCCACGCAGGAAGGCCACCCCGGCCGGCGATGCCGGACGGGGCCTGCTGGCTCAGAGCACCTTGCGGTACCCGTCGTCGTCGCTTGCCGCGTCCAGGTGCGACACGTCGGCCCACTGCACGACTTGCGCGCGGCCATCGACGTAATTGACGACGTTGATGCTCGTGTTGAGCAGTTGATAGTTGCGCGGCGCCGACAGCTCGATGCCGTTCGCAAACCGGTACACGCAATCGAGCACGCCGCCGTGCGCGACGCATGCGATCCGGCCGCCCGGATGCTCGGCGACGATCGGTTCGAGCGCATGCAGCACGCGGTGGTAGAACTCGCGCTGCGACTCGCCGCCCTCCGGCGCGAAGCCGGGGTCGCGCGTCTGCCAGGCCGCGTACGCGTCGGGGAACAGCGTCTCGATCTCGGCGCTGTCGTGCCCCTGAAACTGGCCGTACGAGCGTTCGCGCAGCCCTTCCCGCAGCCGCAGCGAAAGCCCGAGCGCGTCGGCGAACGGCTGCGCAGTCTGCTGCGCGCGCATCAGGTCGCTCGAATAGATCGCGTCGAGCCGTGCGCCGTCACGCACGTCGCGTGCGAGCCGCGCGGCCAGCTTTTGCGCCTGCTCGAGGCCCGTTTCGGCCAGCGGGATGTCGATATGACCCTGGATGCGCTTGATGCGATTCCAGGCCGTCTCGCCATGGCGGATGAAAAGAATCTGCGTGGTGGCCATCGCGGCGCGTCTCCGGGGAAGAATCAGGGCCGCACTTGCAGCCAGAATGTCACGGGGCCGTCGTTGACGAGCGACACCTGCATGTCAGCGCCGAACTCGCCCGTCTCGACGACCGGATGGCGCGCACGCGCAGCCGCAACGAAATAGTCGAACAGCCGCGCGCCTTCGTCGGGCGGCGCGGCCGGCGTGAAGCTCGGACGCAGCCCGCTGTTGGTATCGGCCGCCAGCGTGAACTGCGACACGAGCAGCAGGCCGCCCGCGCGACCCTCACCGTCGATATTCGATACCGGCAGGTTCATCTTGCCGGCGGCGTCGCTGAATACGCGATAGCCGAGCATCTTCGCGAGCAGCTTGTCGGCCGCTGCGTCGGTGTCGCCGCGCTCCGCGCAGACCAGCGCGAGCAGGCCCGCGCCGATCTCGCCGGTCGTGCGGTCGCCGACGCGCACGTCGGCGCGCTTCACGCGCTGGATCAGCGCGATCATGCGGTCAGCGTGACGCGCGCGAAGCGGCGCTTGCCGACCTGCACGACGAACTCGCCGGCTTCGACCTTCAGGCCCTTGTCCGACACGGTCGCGCCATCGATCTTCACGCCGCCCTGCTCGATGTTGCGCAGTGCCTCGCTCGTCGACGGCACGAGGCCAGCCTGCTTCAGCAGCTGGCCGATCGCCAGCGGCGCGCCCGCGAGCGTGACCGACGGAATGTCGTCCGGCACGCCGCCCTTCGCGCGGTGGTTGAAATCTTCGAGCGCACGCTCGGCATCGGCTTGCGAGTGGAAGCGCGCGACGATTTCCTGCGCGAGCAGCACCTTGAAATCGCGCGGGTTGCGGCCGCCTTCGATCTCGCGCTTGAAGCCGCCGATCTCGTCCATCGGGCGGAACGACAGCAGCTCGAAGTAACGCCACATCAGCGTGTCCGAGATGCTCATCAGCTTGCCGAACATGTCGGTCGGCTGCTCGCTGATGCCGACGTAGTTGCCCTTCGACTTCGACATCTTCTCGACGCCGTCGAGGCCTTCGAGCAGCGGCATCGTCAGAATGCACTGCTGTTCCTGGCCGTACTGCTTCTGCAGTTCGCGGCCGACCAGCAGGTTGAACTTCTGGTCGGTGCCGCCGAGCTCGAGGTCGGCGTTCAGCGCGACCGAGTCGTAGCCCTGCATCAGCGGGTACAGGAATTCGTGGATCGAGATCGGCACGCCGCCCTGGAAGCGCTTCGTGAAATCCTCGCGCTCGAGGATCCGCGCGACCGTGTAGCGCGACGCGAGCTTGATCATCCCGTCCGCGCCGAGCGGCATCGACCATTCGCTGTTGTAGCGGATTTCGGTCTTGTCGCGGTCGAGCACGAGTGCGGCCTGCTCGAAGTAGGTCTTCGCGTTCGACTCGATCTGCTCGCGCGTGAGCGGCGGGCGCGTCGCGTTGCGGCCCGACGGGTCGCCGATCAGCGACGTGAAATCGCCGATCAGGAAGATCACCGTGTGGCCGAGGTCCTGCAGCTGACGCATCTTGTTCAGCACGACCGTATGGCCGATGTGGATGTCAGGCGCGGTCGGGTCGAGGCCGAGCTTGATGCGAAGCGGCGTGCCCGTCGCCGCGCTGCGCGCGAGCTTCTGCGCGAACTCTTCCTCGACCAGCAGCTCGTCGACGCCGCGCTTCGTGACGGCGAGCGCATGCCGGACTTCGTCGGTGATCGGGAAAACAGGCTTGGAACTGGGTTCGGTGCTCATCGGTGCCAGGAAGAATGTCGCAAAGACAGGGATTTTCCCATAACTTGCGCGCCCATCGCTTAACGGCGCGTCACGTTGCGCGGATAATCGGGCGCAAGGCGCGCGGCACCGGCCCGCGCCGCACGATCCAGGAGAACCCAACGTGCCGCAACGACAGCCGCAAAACGCCCATCCGGCCGACGGCATCTACTTCGGGCTGATGTCGGGAACCAGCATGGACGGCGTCGATGGCGTCGCCGTGCGTTTCGAGGCCGGCAAGGCACCGGTCGTGCTCGCGGAAGCGTTCGTCGGCTTCGCGCAATCGCTGCGCGACGCGCTGTTCGCGCTGCAGCAGCCCGGCGACGACGAGATCGACCGCGAATCGCTCGCGGCGAACGCACTGGTCACTCGCTACGCGGTGTGCTGCCACGAATTGCAGCGCACGGCCGGACTGTCGCGCGACGAGATCCGCGCGATCGGCGTGCACGGCCAGACCGTGCGCCATCGCCCCGAGCGCGGCTATACGCGGCAGATCAACAATCCGGCCCTGCTCGCCGAGCTGACCCAGGTCGACGTGATCGCCGATTTCCGCAGCCGCGACGTCGCTGCAGGCGGCCATGGCGCGCCGCTCGCGCCGGCCTTCCATGCCACGGTGTTCGGCGCGCCGGGCGAGACGCGCGTCGTCTGCAATCTCGGCGGGATCAGCAACATCACGATCCTGCCCGGCGAAGGCGGCGATGTGCGCGGCTTCGACTGCGGCCCCGCGAATGCGCTGCTCGACGAATGGGCGACCCGCCATCTCGGCAAGCCGTACGACGACGGCGGCAAGTTCGCCGCGCGCGGCACCGTCCACGCGCCGCTGCTCGACGCGCTGCTCGACGAGCCGTATTTCGCTGCACCGCCGCCGAAAAGCACCGGGCGCGACCTGTTCAATCCCGCATGGCTCGACGCGAAGCTCGCCGCGTTCGCACAGGTTGCGCCGGAGGACGTGCAGGCAACCCTCACCGCGCTTACCGCCGTGTCGGTCGCACGCGAGATCGCGCAACACGCAGCCGGCTGCAAGGCCGTGTTCGTCTGCGGCGGCGGCGCACGCAATCCGGTGCTGCTCGACGCGCTCCGGCACGCGCTGCGCGAGGCCGGCGTGCCGGCCACGGTCGATACGACAGCCGCGCTCGGCGTGCCGCCGCAGCAGGTCGAGGCGCTCGCGTTCGCGTGGCTCGCGTACCGTTTCACCGCGCGTCAGCCCGGCAATCTCGCGACGGTCACCGGTGCGGCCGGCAACCGCGTGCTCGGCGCGCTCTATCCGCGCTGACGCGGCGCCTGCCATACGGCGGGCACCGCATCGCCATTGCGAACGGGCATAAAAAAACGGGGCATGAAGCCCCGTTTTTCATTCCGGCGAACCGGGTCGGATCAGCCGTGTGCTCAGACCGAGAACGACGAGCCGCACCCGCAGGTGGTGCTCGCGTTCGGGTTCTTGATCACGAACTGGGCGCCGTTGAGGTCGTCCTTGTAGTCGATCTCTGCGCCGACCAGGTACTGGTAGCTCATCGAGTCGATCAGGAGCTGGACGCCGTTCTTGTTCATCACGGTGTCGTCCTCGTTGACTTCCTCGTCGAACGTGAAGCCATACTGGAAGCCGGAGCAGCCGCCACCCTGCACGAACACGCGCAGCTTCAGGTCGGGATTGCCCTCTTCGTCGATCAGTTGCTTGACCTTGTCGGCTGCGGCGTCGGTGAAGACGAACGGAACCGGCATTTCGGCCGTCGTTGCTGCGGATTCGGTAACAGCGTTCATTGCGAACTCTCCAAAAAGCTTTAGCCGCTATTGTAGGGCCGATCAGAAGATCGTGCTGAAGTCCATGAAATCAATAGGTTCTTGTCGATTTCATCAAACACGCCCGCGCGGGCCGCGGCAGCACGCGCCTGGAAACGGACATAAAAAAACCGCCAGCGCGAACACTGGCGGTTTTTCCGGCGGACGCCGCCCGGGAGCGGCGAGGCCATGAAGCGGAATTAACGCTTCGAGAACTGCTTTGCGCGGCGTGCCTTGCGCAGACCAACCTTCTTACGCTCGACTTCACGTGCATCGCGCGTGACGAAGCCTGCGCTCGACAGCGACGGCTTCAGCGTCGCATCGTAGTCGATCAGTGCACGGGTGATACCGTGGCGCACTGCACCTGCCTGACCCGTTTCGCCGCCGCCGTTGACGTTGACCTTGATGTCGAACGTCTGGCCGTGGTTCGTGAGTTCCAGCGGTTGACGCACGATCATCAGCGACGTTTCGCGCGAGAAGTAGTCAGCGATGGGCTTGCCGTTGACGATGATGTCGCCCTTGCCAGCCTTGATGAAGACACGTGCGACTGCGCTCTTGCGGCGGCCCGTACCGTAGTTCCAGTTACCGATCATGTGGGCTCCCCTTAGATCTCGAGCGCCTTCGGCTGTTGAGCCGAATGCGGATGCGTAGCTTCAGCGTAGACCTTCAGCTTCTTGATCATCGCGTAGCCGAGCGGGCCCTTCGGCAGCATGCCCTTGACCGCTTTCTCGAGCGCGCGGCCCGGGAAGCGTTCTTGCATCTTGCCGAACGTCGTTTCATAGATACCGCCCGGGTAACCCGAGTGACGGTAGTACTTCTTGTCCAGAGTCTTGTTGCCCGTGACCTTCAACTTGCTTGCGTTGATGATGATGATGAAATCACCAGTGTCGACGTGCGGGGTGAACTCAGGCTTGTGCTTGCCGCGCAGACGGCGTGCCACTTCGCTGGCAACACGGCCGAGAACCTTATCCGTCGCGTCAATCACGTACCATTCGCGCGTCACCTCATGGGCTTTTGCGGAAAACGTCTTCATGATCGATCCAAAAAAATTGCTTTGCCCGATGTGTTCTTCCTGCTTGTCTGTGTGCGCTTCGAGGCGCGGTGCAGGCTCTCCCTGTTCTTTTTCCGTGGGCATGAATGCGGAAAAGCCCTGAATTATAAAGGAAATACGGCAACGCGGTCAAAGGGAATCCACATCCCGTGTCCACGGCGGCCGAAATGGGCCAAAATCCGTTCGTGCCCCGACAAGCCAGGCGAACCGAGCGCCCGGGGAGGCACCCATCGACGCGCGGCACATGACCATCCCGCGCCAGACCGGCCGAATCTGGAAAACAACAAACAAGCATGATGAATCAACGACTTACGCCCTTCCTCACGGCCGCGCTGCTGGCCGCCGCGGCGCCTGCCGTCGCCGCCCGCGCCGACTGCGAAGCCAAGCTCGACGCACTCGATACACGCATTGCCGAAGCCCGCGCCGCCCACGCCGAGGATCGCGTCGCCCGCCTGCGCGCGGTGCGCGAACGCGTCCGTCATTTCTGCGCACGCGGGCACGGCCACGCGCCGGCCCCCGATGCACGCTCGCCCGGCACGCTGCCCGGCGCGACATCGCAGCCGGCCGCCAAGCAACCGGTGTAACGATGCCGGGGCGCGCGAGCCGCGCGCCGATGTTTGCATGGGACGAAAAAAAGCCCGAACGGCTGGTTCGGGCTTAATCCACCATAGGAGGAGGGTGGAGGAGACATTCGGAGGTTGCCGCAGCGCGACAACCAATGAGGCTCATTATACGAACGCGTCGCAGACTCCACAAGAAAATTTGCATTACGAAATCAAACACCATAATGCGAAATTCACGGAAACCCGTTTGAAAAATTGGTTTCCCCTTTGAAATCAATCACCTGATACCGCAAGACAGGGTCAGGAACCGCCCTCTTCTAGAGCAAAACCCCTAAATTCGAGCGGGAATTGGCCGTCCGGCACGCGGCTCGCGCGGCTCCGGCATTGCGCGTCGTGCAGCGCATCAGCCGACCGTTGCTCAGCGGGCTACAATGCCGGATCGAATCCGAATCAGGCAACGCTGGAGTGCAAGCATGGAATGCAAAGTAAGCTGGATGGGCCAGGACGGCATGGCGTTTTCCGCCGAGACCGGCAGCGGCCACCTCGTCACGATGGATGGCGCGCCCGAAGGCGGCGGCCACAATCTCGCGCCGCGCCCGATGGAAATGGTGCTGCTCGGCACCGGCGGCTGCACGGCCTATGACGTCGTACTGATCCTGAAGAAGAGCCGCCAGGAAGTCAGCGGCTGCTCGGTCACGCTGAAGGCCGAGCGCGCGAGCGAAGATCCGAAGGTATTCACGAAGGTGCACTTCCACTTCACCGTCACCGGGCGCAACCTGAACCCGTCCACGGTCGAACGCGCGATCAACCTGTCGCACGACAAGTATTGCTCCGCGTCGATCATGATCGCGAAGACGGCCGAACTCACGCATTCGTTCGACATCGTCGCCGGCTGAACGCACGGCAAGCGCGCATGAAAAAAGGGCCGGCGCTCCGTTGGGAGACGCCGGCCCTTTCGCATTCGAACGGCAAAGCAGGCCGATAAGCCGGATTCTGTGCACGCTGCGCGCCGAAGCACGCAACGCGTGGCAGCCATTCCTCTAGGCGCGCCATTGCTGACGCGCTCAAGCTTCCTACCCGCAGACGAGACGGGGGCCCCGTCCTGCATCCGAAAATGCGCGCCTGCCTACTTGGAATTGCTCCGGGTGGAGGTTACCGTGCCGGCGAACGTCGCCGTCGCCGCGGTGCGCTCTTACCGCACCGTTTCACCCTTACCTGATCCCGGCTTGCGCCGGGCCATCGGCGGTTTGCTTTCTGTTGCCCTGTTCCGCGTGTCGCCACGGATGGCCGTTAGCCATCACCCTGCCCTGTGGAGTCCGGACTTTCCTCGCCCCCGCGCGCCCGAAGGCGGCGAGGCCGCGACTGCCTGGCCTGCTTTGCGACGCGCATTCTAGCACCGAGCGCGGCCGGCCGTGTGGCCGGGCGCGCGCGGCGGTGCGACCGTCACGCCAGTTTCCAGCCGATCGTCTCGCCGCCGCGCAGCGGCACGACGGGCGTATCGCCCGCGAAGATCTCGCGCGGCAGCTCCCATGCCTCGCGACGCAGCGTGACCGTCTCGGCGCTGCGCGGCAGCCCGTAGAAATCGGCGCCGAAGAAGCTCGCGAAGCCTTCCAGCTTGTCCAGCGCGCCGGCCGTGTCGAACGCTTCCGCATACAGTTCGAGCGCGTGCAGCGCCGTGTAGCAGCCCGCGCAGCCGCACGCGGTTTCCTTCGCGTCGCGCGCATGCGGCGCACTGTCCGTGCCGAGGAAGAAGCGCGGATTGCCCGACGTCGCGGCCTCGACCAGCGCGACGCGATGCGTCTCGCGCTTCAGCACCGGCAGGCAGTAGTAATGCGGGCGAATCCCGCCGACGAACAGCGCATTGCGGTTGTACAGCAGGTGATGCGCGGTGATCGTCGCGCCGAGCAGGCCGGGCGCCGCGTCCGCGTCGCGCACGTAGTCGGCCGCATCCTTCGTCGTGATGTGTTCGAACACGACCTTCAAGCCCGGGAAATCGCGGCGCAGCGGCGTCATCACGCGGTCGATGAAGACCTTCTCGCGGTCGAACAGGTCGATCGACGCATCGGTCACTTCGCCGTGCACCAGCAGCGGCATGCCGGTTTCCTGCATCGCCTCGAGCGTCTTCGCGCATTTCGCGAGATCGGTGACGCCGTGGTCGGAATTCGTCGTCGCGCCGGCCGGATACAGCTTCACGCCGTGCACGAAGCCGCTTTCGCGCGCGCGGCGGATCTCGTCGGGCGGCGTGTTGTCGGTCAGGTACAGCGTCATCAGCGGTTCGAACGTCATCCCGGCCGGCAGCGCGGCGAGGATGCGCTCGCGATAGGCCTGCGCCTGCGCGGTGGTGGTCACCGGCGGCTTCAGGTTCGGCATGACGATGGCGCGGCCGAACTGGCGTGCGGTGTGCGGCAGCACGGCGGCCAGCATGTCGCCGTCTCGCAGGTGCAGGTGCCAGTCGTCGGGACGGGCGAGCGAAAGCGTCGCCGGGGAAGAAGCGTTCGAGGCAGTCATAGGAGGCGTCGTGAGGAACGGGCTGGCCGTCGGCGGGGCCGGAACACGCGTGCCGCGGGCCGACTGACGGCAAACCGCAACACGGGGCCTTTGGCCAGCGGAATCCGCTTTTTACCGCTCAGGGCTCGGTGATATGCTAGAAGCCGCATTGTACCGGGGTTCGCCCGGTTCGTTACCCCCCGCCTCAGCCTGCTGCCCCAAGTAAAATGTGCCAACTCTTAGGAATGAACTGCGCCGCGCCGACGGACGTCACATTCTCCTTCACAGGTTTCGCGGCCCGGGGCGGGCTTACCGATCACCACGCCGACGGCTGGGGCATCGCGTTCTTCGAAGATAAAGCCTGCCGCCTGTTCATCGATCACCAGGCCTCAGCCACGTCGCCGATCGCCGAAATGGTGAAGCGCTACCCGATCAAGTCCAAGAACACGATTGCGCACATCCGCAAGGCGACGCAAGGCCACATCCTGCTCGAGAACAGCCATCCGTTCATGCGCGAGCTATGGGGCCGGCACTGGATCTTCGCGCACAACGGCGACCTGCAGGACTACGCACCGGACATGGACGGCAGCGTCTACCATCCGGTCGGCACGACCGACAGCGAACAGGCATTCTGCGTGCTGATGCAAGGGCTGCGCGCAGCATTCCCCGGCGCGCAGCCGCCGTTGCCCGAACTGTTCGAGCGCGTCGGCGAGCTGACGCGCGGGATCACCGATCACGGCGTGTTCAATTTCCTGATGTCGAACGGCCAGGCGCTGTTCGCGCACTGCTCGACGCGGCTGCATTACCTCGTGCGGCGCTGGCCGTTCTCGACCGCGCATCTCGTCGACGAAGACCTGTCGATCGACTTCGCGAAATACACGACGCCCGAGGATCGCGTCGCGGTGATCGCGACGCAGCCGCTCACCGACAACGAAGTCTGGACCGCATTCGAGCCGGGCGAACTGATCATGTTCCAGTGCGGCGACGTCGCCGCACGGATGCAGATCCCGGTGCCCGAACGCGTGCTCGAGAAGCTGCGCAATCCGGCGCTCGACGCGTCGGCATCGGCGCCGCGCGACGCACGCGAGGCGCTCGCCACGGCCGCAGAAGTCGATTCCGACGACGCAATCGACTTCTGAGCCCGGCGCGCCAGCGCCCTCTTCCCTTCATCTTTTCGCCACTGCGCGGCAAATCGAAGGCTCGCCGCGCCCGATCGCGACGGTGGCGTCGTGCGCAGGCGATACAGTAACGTTCGCCATCGGAACAAATCGCCCATCCGAGCACCGAATTCGCGTCATCCGGACCCCAGCCCGGTAAATCGAAGCGACGCCGCGCCACATTTTCCCGATTTGATTTATCTTCAAACGAAAATAAATCAAAAAGGAAAAATAAAATTCGACGTCCAGCCTGCACATAATCCGGGATCGGCATTTTAACGCACGAGTCTGGCGAAAACCGTGCGCCACCTCACCGATCCGGCAATCGCGAATCGATATCGCTCAAATCCACCAAATCCTTATCCACCAAGGCCTTCAGTTCGATTCATCACACAATCAAAATATAGCCGATGAAAACGGCATGATTGCCGCATTTGTTAGCTTCCCGACAATCCATCCCCCGCCCGATCAATAGACTCCGCCCATCCTCGGTGTAACGAATTGCGATTGGCGGAGAAACGGCCACGGCCGCCGCACACCCATTCACGCCATTCTCCACCGCGGATTGCGATTTCACTGCGCCGCAGTGAAAACCACATCAAAAGAAGAGAGAGGGGCTTGTCGTGAATCATTCATTTCGATCGATATGGAGCGAGACCACCGGCTGCTGGGTCGCAGTTGCGGAAACGGCACGGGCGCGCGGCAAACGCTCGGGTAGTTCGTCCGGCACGCGCCGCCGCGCCGCACACGCGGCCACGCACCGGACCTCGCTTCGCATCGTGGCATTCGGCGCGTTGCTGGCCGCGCTGTCGGCCGGTTCCGTGCACGCATCGACCTGCGGCGGCGGCACGGCTGTCGCGAACGGCGGCACCTGCGCGCCCGGCAGTTTCAGCCCGACGGTCAACGACAACCTGGCAGGCTCCGCCACCGTCTCGGGTGGCGACACCGTCGGCGTGTCGGGTGCATGGACCGGCGCCGGCGGCGACCCGGGCTACACGCTCACGCCGATCGGCAGCACGACCATCGTGTCGGGCAACCCGAACCAGCCGCTGCTGTCGCTCGGCGGCAAGACGCATAGCGTCAGCACGCCCGACTCGATCACCGGCACCCGCACGTCGGTCGCGACCTACGACTCGTCCGCGTTCTCCGCGTCGACGGCCGGCGCGACCGAGGTGCCCGTCTACCACGACGTGAACGGCAACCAGTATGTGAACACGCGCATCGGCACCGTCACCGCCACCGGCGGTACGCTCAACGTGTCGATCGGCAATGCGGCGAACGCGCCCGATGCAGCCGGCAACGCGATCTCGATGGCCGCGAAGGGGACCGACCTGACCTTCGCGGACGGCACGGGCGCCACGACGAGCACCGTCAACTGGAACTCGCGCAACCAGATCCAGTTCACCACCGGCGACTACCTCGCGAACGGCGGCGCCATCGGCAGCCGCCAGCTCGACGTGCCGGCTTACGCAGGCACCTTCACCGCGTTCGACGGCAGCACGTGGAAGGTCACCGACGCCACATCGCTCGCCGCGTACAACGACTTTCTCGTGCGCTCGGTGCAAAGCGGCGCGCTCGGCTCGCAGGCCGCCTACGACAGCGCGTTCAGCCAGGCGGTCACGTTCTCGCAGCAAACCTTCCAGTATCAGAACAACGTGTCCTCGGGCGACAAGAACACGCTGCCGATCGATTTCCTGTCGGCGATGCACGGCACGGGCGCGAACGCGACGCTGCAGATCGGCAAGGACGGCCAGATCGACTTCCGCGGCACCAACACGATCGTCTCGAGCTCGGCTGTCCTCGCGGAAAACGGCGCGCACTTCATCAACGACGGGCGCCTGTCGGGCGACTTCACGCTGGTGCGCCTGCTGACCGGTGCAAGCGGCGTTAACAACGGCGTGATCTCGTCCGGGTACGCGTCCGGCGACGACTTCGACACGAGCGGCAGCACGCCGCCGAACAACTTCGACTTCCACGCGTACACCGAAGGCAACGGCGTGTTTGCGAACGGCGCGGGCACGTCGTTCGTCAACAACGGCGTGATGAACGTCGGCGCGTGGACGCTCGACGGCAACCAGCCGGACCTGCAGAACTACGCGGTCGCCGTGACAGGCGGCGCGACGGCATCGAACGCCGGCACGATCAACGTCGGCGTCAATGCGACGACGCTCGACAGCCAGGTGATCGGCGGCCTCGTCGCCGGCGGCAGCTTCACGAACGAAGCCGGCGGCACGATCTACCTCGGCCGCTCGGCGCAGTACGCGCCCGGTGGAGCAGCAAACGACGTCGCGCTCGCCGCGCATGCATACGGCATCCTGCTCGGCGATTCCGGCACCGCGCGCAACCTCGGCACGATCGTGATCGGCTCGCAGACGCAGAACGGCGCCGCGATGGCGAGCATCGGCTCGACCTCCGGCACGCTAACCAACGCAGGCACGATCGTCGTCAACGGCGCGGCGTCCGGCACACCGCTCGCCAACGTCGGCATGCTCGCGGCCAACACGGCCGCGACCGTGACCAATACCGGCACCATCACGCTGAACGGCGTGAACGGTATCGGCATCATGGTCGTCGGCACCGGTGCGCAGGCAACGTCCGCCCTGTCGAGCGGCACGATCAACGTCGCCGGCGGCCTCGATCCGGCCTCGGGCACGCGCAACTATGGCGTGTGGGCCGAAGGGCCGAGCGCCACGGCCACGCTCAACGGCGCGCTCAACCTGACAGGCACCGGCGCGATCGGCGTGCACGCACGCTCGGGCGCGACGATCAACGTCGGTGCCAACGCGGTGCCGGCCTTCATGTCGGGCACCAGCCAGATCGGCTTCTACGCGTATGGCGCGGGCTCGAAGATCAACGTCGCCGCGCAGCACCTCAGCGTCGACACCGACGATTCGACGCTGTTCCGCGTCGCGGGCGGCGCGGCCTACACGGGCACGTCGACGGCCGGCGCGCTGACGACCGACGTCAACGGCCAGCGCGCGCACGGCGTGCTCGCGACCGATGCCGGCACCGTGCTTTCGACCGGCAACGCGATCTACAACGTCAACGGCGCTAACGGCATCGCGATCGGGGTCGAAGGCGGCGCGCAAGGCACGATCGACGCGGGCGCGACGATCAACCTGAACGCGGCCGGTGCGATCGCCGGCGTCGTCGACGGCCAGGCGCACGACCTCACCGGCGCCAATGCCGGCGCACCGGTCGCAACGACCCTCACCAACCACGCCGCCGTCACGTCATCGACGGCCGGCGTCACCGGCTTCGTCGCGCAGAACCTCGGCACGCTCGAGAACCGCGAAACGGTGCTGCTGACGGGCGCCGGCTCGACCGGCGTCGTGATCGGCACGCTCGGCACGGCGAACAACGCGTCGACGATCCGCGTATCCGACGGCACCGGC
>NZ_JAAGPE010000230.1:0-15112 GCF_017104605.1 Burkholderia sp. Ac-20384
CGCGCGCCGGTGGCCGGCGACGAGCGCGTCGTAGCCGTCGGCGACCGGTTCCGCGACGCTCGTACGGCAGGTCATCACCGCCTGCGTGGCGAGCGAGCGCACGCTCCACACGGCGTCGACCGCCGCGCGCTTGGCCGGCCACGATTCGAAGCGCTGCACGTTCACGCTGATCCGGTACACGGGCACGCCGGGCGGGTACGCGGAATTCGCGACGTCGATCGTGCCGAGCTGCGCGGCGAGATCCTCCGACAGCGCGCGGCGGATCTCGTCGGCGGGCGGCGACGCCCAGCGTTCCTGCTCGAGCACGTCGACCTGCGCGGCGTTCTTCTGCACGACCAGCTGGTTCTTCGCGACCTGCTCGGGCACGCCGACGGACGGCACCTCGATCAGGAACGCCGGGTTGGCCGGCGCGGTGCGCAGCGGCGCTGCGGCGTCGGCCGGGCTGAGCGTGTAGAACCGCGCGGGCGGCGAGCTGCACGCGGCGAGCGCGAGGGCGGCGACAGCCGCCGCCGCGCCGCTCGCGAAACCGTTCACGCGTGTCGTCATTGTTGATCTCCTGGCTTGCCCTTGAGCAGCGATTCGGGGTGACGCTCGAGGTAGTCGGCGAGCGCGTTCAGCGACTGCAGCGTGCGCGTGAGCTCCTTCAGCGCGCCGCGCACGTCGGACTGCAGCGGCGAATCCTGCTGCAGCGTCGCTTCGGCGGTCGAGAAGGTCTGCTTCGCGGCCGACAGCGTGTCGCGCGCTTCCGGCGCGACCTGCGTGTCGAGCTGCTTGAACAGCTTGTCGGCGTTCGACAGTGCGCTGTTCAGGTTCGCGCCGATCTGGTCGAACGGCACCTTGTCGAGCTTCTTCGCGATGTCGGCGACCTGCAGCTGCAGCTCGTCGAGCGTGTTCGGCACGGTCGGCAGCTCGAGCGGCTGGCGTGCCGTGTCGATCTTCACGGCCGGCGCCTTCGGGAAGAAGTCGAGCGCGACGTACAGCTGGCTCGTCAGCAGGTTGCCGGTGCGCAGCTGGCCGCGCAGCCCGTGCTGGACGAGCCGCTCGACGATCTCGCGGCGGGCCGGTTCGCCCTTGCTCTCGATCGTTTCGCGGAAGCGGCGGCCGAGGCGTTCCGGATACACGTTCATCGTCACCGGCATCAGGAAGTTCTTCGTCTTCGGATCGAAGTCGATGCCGATGTTCGTCACTTCGCCGAGCACGATGCCGCGGAAGTCGACCGTCGCGCCGACGGCGAGCCCGCGCAGCGACTGGTTGAAGTTCATCACGACCTGCAGCGGCTGGCCGTCCGGGTCGCGCATCGCGTCGCCCTCGTCGGACGCGAGGCGGAACGTCGTGTTGTTCGGCGCCGTCGTGCCGGAGCCCTGGTTGGGCGGCGTCTGGAACGCGATGCCGCCGAGGATCACCGTCGCGAGCGACTGCGTGTTCAGCTTCAGGCCGCTGGAGTCGAGCCGCAGGTCGACGCCGCTTGCCTGCCACCAGCGCGAGTTCACGCCGACGTACTGGTCGTACGGCGCATTGACGAACACGTTGAACGTGACGCCCGTGCCGTCCTTGTCGAGCGAGAAGCCGACCACCTGGCCGACCTGCACGCGACGGTAGTAGACGGGCGAGCCGATGTCGACCGAACCGAGCGAATCGCCGCGCAGCACGTATTGCGTGCCTTTCTGGTCGCCCGTGACGGCGGGCGGCGTCTCGAGGCCCGTGAAGTCGGTCAGCGTATCGTCCGAGCGCCCGGCGTCGACGCCGATGTACGCACCGGACAGCAGCGTGCCGAGCCCCGACACGCCGGTCGCGCCGACGCGCGGCCGCACGATCCAGAAGCGCGAGCCCTTGACCGCGAAGTCCTCGGCCTCCTTCTTGAGCTGCACCTGGACGAGCACGCGCGACAGGTCTTTCGACAGCTTGATCGTCTTGACCATGCCGATCTCGACGTCCTTGTACTTGACCTGGGTCTTGCCGGGCTCGAGCCCTTCGGCGCTGTGGAAGCTGATCGTGATTTCGGGGCCGCGCTCGCGCACGGACTTGATCACGAGGCCGATGCCGATCAGCGCGGCGATCAACGGCACGAGCCAGACGAGCGACGGCAGCCAGCCGCTTTTCGTCGAGATCGTCGGATCGGGCGGCCGGGGCGCGTCGTGCTGCGGGCCTTGTGGACTATTCATGGTGATTCCCTGAGGTTTCGACTGGATCCCAGATCAGGCGGGGATCGAACTGCATCGATGCGAGCATCGTCAGGATCACGACGGAACCGAACGCGAGCGCGCCGGGGCCGGCCGTGATGATGGCGAGCGAACGAAAATGGACGAGCGCGACGGTCAGCGTCACGACGAAGATGTCGAGCATCGACCAGCGGCCGATGCGTTCGACGATCCGGAACAGGCGCGTGCGCTGCAGCGGCCGCCAGGCGGTGCGGCGCTGCGCGCTGATCACGAGGATCAGCAGCACGCCGAGCTTGAGCATCGGCACGAGGATGCTCGCGACGAACACGACGACGGCGAGCGGCCAGTCACCGGAGACCCAGAAATAGATGACGCCGCTCATGATCGTGTCTTCCTGCGAGCCGACGATCGACGCCGTGCGCATGATCGGCAGCAGGTTCGCGGGAATGTACAGGATCGCGGCGGCGAGCAGCAGCGCCCACGTGCGCATCAGGCTGTTCGGCGTGCGGAAATGGAGGACGCTGCCGCAGCGTGCGCAATGGGCGTGCGGATGGTCGAGCGTCTGCACGAGCCCGCAGGTGTGGCAACTGACATAGCCCTCGCGGGCGGCGGTCGGGATCGTCATCGGCGGGCGGCTTCCGGCAGCGGGGCGGCATCGTCGGGCTGCCCGGGCGAGCGCCCGGCGCGCAGGTCGTCGGCGATGTCCCACAGCGTGCGCGGATCGAACATCAGCACGACGGCGATCATCAGCGTGAGCGCGGCGAATGCGAACAGCGCGGCCTCGGGAACGACCCTTGCGAGACTCACCATCTTCACGATGGTCACGAGGATCCCGAGCATGAACACCTCGATCATGCCCCACGGACGCACGAGCTCGATCGCGCGCAGCACCAGGTTGAAGCCGGGCGGGACGAGGCCGCGCCGGATCGGCAGCAGCAGGTACAGCAGCGCGGCCATCTCGATGAGCGGGAACAGCACGGTCGAGCAGAACACCATCACGCCGACGATCGCCATGTCCTGGTGCCACAATGAATCGATCGCACCGATCAGCGTGGTCTGCACGCGGTTGCCGTTCACGTCCATTTCGAGGATCGGGAACACCTGCGCGATCGTGAACGTGATCAGCGCCGCGAGCGCGAGCGCGCAGATCCGCTCGATCTGCGCGGCGCTGTTGCGATAGAGCAGCGCGTCGCAGCGCGGGCAGCGCGCGGATTCACGTCCGCTCAGGCGCGGTTTGTGCAACAGTGCGTCGCACTCGTGACAGGCAATCAGGTCGTTTCGTTGCATGGAAAAAGCAGTTGTGCGACGGCTGGGGAGACGCGTCGACGGGGCCGGAACCCGCGCCAATCTTACCAAAAGGCCTTTTTCGGCGTGTCAACGATCGCGGGTTCGGTGACTGATCGGTAACATGACAGGAAACCGTCAGCCGGCTGACGTGCCTGTCTTCAGAGTCCGCGCGTGTCAAAAGGTTGCGGTAGCATGGCGCCCTTGACAAGCGTCGGACCAATTGCCGGCGCGGCCGTTCGCTGAACTGAGGAATCCAAGATGGCATCGAAATCGCTGCTGGCCAGGCCGGCACGCTATACGCAGACGGCGATCGCGCTGCACTGGCTGATCGCGCTGCTGATCGTCTGCGCGTTCGCGCTGGGCTGGGTGATGACCGACATCCCCGGCTTCACGCCGACCAAGCTGAAGTACTTCTCGTGGCACAAGTGGATGGGCGTGACGGTATTTGCGTTGGCCGTCATCCGCGTGCTGTGGCGTGCAACCCACGTGCCGCCGTCGCTGCCGGGCGGTACGCCCGCGTGGCAGCGTGCGGCGTCGCACGGCGTGCACATCCTGCTGTACGTGCTGATGATCGTGATTCCGGTGACGGGCTACCTGTACAGCTCGGCGTCGAACATCCCGGTCGTCTATCTCGGCATCGTGCCGCTGCCGCGGCTGATCGATCCCGATCCGGTGCTGAAGGAAACCTTCAAGACGCTTCACGTGTCATTGAATTACATTCTGCTTGCGCTCGTTTCGCTGCACGTGGTCGCGGCGCTCAAGCACCAGTTGTTGGACCGCGACGGCCTGCTGTCGCGGATGCTCCCCTTTGCCAAATGAAGGATCCCATGAAAGTGTCTTTCTCCCGCTCCATGCTGACCGCGTTCGCCGCGGTGTCACTTGTCGCGTCGGGCGCGGCGCTCGCCGATGTCGATCTCGCGAAGAGCAAGGTGTCCGCCGTGTCGAAGCAGATGAACGTGCCGACCGAAGGCGCGTTCAAGAAGTTTTCCGCGCAGGTGAAGTTCGATCCGGCGAAAGCCGCGCAGGGCAGTGCCCAGATGACGATCGACGTCGCGAGCTATGACCTCGGCGACAAGATGTACAACGACCAGGTTGCCGGCAAGGACTGGTTCGACGCGAAGGCGTATCCGCAGGCCACGTTCGTGTCGTCGGCGATCGCGCCGGCGGGCGGCAACAAGTACAACGTGACCGGCAAGCTGACGATCAAGGGCAAGTCCGAGAACGTCACGGTGCCCGTCACGGTCACGCAGAGCGGCGCGACGCAGACCTTCGACGGCGTGCTGCCGATCAAGCGTTCGGCCTTCAACGTCGGCACCGGCGAATGGAAGGACACGTCGGTCGTCGCGGACGAAGTGCAGATCAAGTTCCACCTCGTCGCTACCAAGTAAGCGGCGGGCTGTTGCCTCACCCGAACGCCGCGCGAGGGCGCGGCGCCGTTCCAAGGAGAAAGAGTTTGAAAAAGCAACTGATCATCGCCGCGGGCGCGCTGGCAGCGTCGCTGTCGTTCTCGGCCTTTGCCGAAAGCGTCACGTACCAGTTCGACCCGAGCCACACGTACCCGAGCTTCGAGGCTGACCACATGGGCGGCCTGTCGGTCTGGCGCGGCAAGTTCGACAAGTCGAGCGGCTCCGTGACGCTCGACCGCGCGGCGAAGACGGGCACCGTCGACGTGACGACCGACATCGCATCGATCCACACCGGCAGCGCGAAGCTCGACGAGCATCTGCAGACGGCCGAATTCTTCGACGTCGCCAAGTTCCCGCAGGCGAACTACAAGGGCGCGATCAAGTTCGACGGCGACAAGCCGGTGTCGGTGGTCGGCAACCTGACGCTGCATGGCGTCACGAAGCCGGTCACGCTGAAGATCGATTCGTTCAAGTGCATGCCGCACCCGATGCTCAAGCGTGAAGTGTGCGGTGTCGACGCCGTCGGCGAATTCGACCGCAGCGATTTCGGCCTCGACTACGGCAAGCAGTACGGCTTCAAGATGAAGACGAAGCTGCTGATCACGGCCGAAGCGCTCAAGCAGCAGTAAGCCCGCCGGCCGGGCCGGCCTTTGCGCCGGCCCGCTGCGAGCCCGCCGCCGCGTTCCCGTCAGGGGGCGCGGCGGTTTTTATTTGCGCGCCTATAATCGCCCGAGCGCCGTACCCGGCGCCGGGCAGGCCGACGGCGCGCGCACGGCCGCCTCGAACAGAACGTACAACGACAAGGAGATCGCCGATGCATGCCGTCACGCAGTCCCGTTCCATTGCCTCGTCCCCGCGCGTATGGCGCGCGGTGGTCGCCGCGTCGATCGGCAACGCGCTCGAGTGGTTCGATCTCGTCGTCTACGGCTTCTTCGCGGTGACGATTTCCAAGCTGTTCTTCCCGGCCGGCAACGACACCGTGTCGCTGCTGCTCACGCTCGGCACGTTCGGCGTGTCGTTCTTCATGCGCCCGCTCGGCGCGATCGTGCTCGGCGCATATGCCGACCGCGAGGGCCGCAAGGCCGCGCTCACGCTGTCGATCCTGCTGATGATGGGCGGCACGCTGATCATCGCGGTGTTGCCGACCTACGAGACGATCGGCGTCGCGGCGCCGGTGATCCTCGTCGCCGCACGGCTGATGCAGGGCTTCTCGGCCGGCGGCGAGTTCGGCAGCGCGACCGCGTTCCTCGCCGAGCACGTGCCGGGCCGGCGCGGCTTCTTCGCGAGCTGGCAGGTCGCGAGCCAGGGGCTCACGACGCTGCTCGCCGCCGGCTTCGGCACCGTGCTGAACGCGCAGCTCACGGCCGCGCAGATGGCGTCATGGGGCTGGCGCGTGCCGTTCTTCTTCGGCCTGCTGCTCGGGCCGGTCGCGTACTACATCCGCACGAAGGTCGACGAGACCCCCGAATTCCTCGCGGCGGAAGGCACCGCGAACCCGCTGCGCGACACGTTCGCGTCGCACAAGGCGCGTCTCGTTGCCGCAATGGGCGTGGTCGTGCTCGGCACCGTGGCGACCTATCTCGTGCTGTTCATGCCGACCTACGGCGTGAAGCAGCTTGGCCTCGCGCCGTCGGCTGCGTTCGCGGCGATCCTCGTCGTCGGCGTGATCCAGATGGCGTTCGCACCGCTCGTCGGCCACTGGTCGGACACTTACGGCCGCGTGCGCGTGATGATCGCGCCGGCCATCGGCATCCTCGTGCTGATCTATCCGGCATTCGCGTACCTGGTCGCCCATCCGGGCTTCGGCACGCTGATCGCGCTGCAGGTGCTGCTCGCGTTCCTGATGACGGGCTACTTCGCGGCGCTGCCGGGTTTGCTGTCCGAAGTGTTTCCGGTGCAGACGCGCACGACCGGGATGTCGCTCGCCTATAACGTCGCGGTGACGATCTTCGGCGGCTTCGGGCCGTTCATCATCGCGTGGCTGATCAAGGCGACCGGGATGAAGACCGCGCCGAGCTTCTACCTGATGTTCGCGGCCGTACTGAGCCTCGTGGCGCTGGTCGTGCTGCGCAAGCGGTTCGGGTTCCGGTAACCCGGCGGGGCGGCGCGACGCGCGTCAGTTGCCGGCGCGCTCGCATACGGGCCGTGCCGGCATCAGTTGCGGTTTGGCTTCGATGGTCCGCACCGGGCGCCCGGCGAGCGCGGCAAGCGCCTGCCGGAGCTGCCAGTCGGTTGCCGTGCCGAACTCGCGTTGCGGCAGCGCCGCGCTCTTCGCCGTATCGATCTTCGCGAGCGCACGTTGCTCGCGCAGCTTCTGCCGTTCCTTGCGCACCTTCGCGAACGGATCGGGCGCCAGCCGGTCCGCATACGGCGCGCGGGGGAGATCGGCTTCCCGGTACCACAGCAGCACGCCGTCGACGTCCGAGTCGCGGCGCGGCGGCACGAGCCAGTCCGGCACGACGCCGTAGCCGTCCATCGGGCAGCCGTTCGGCCGCAGGTTGCGCGCATACGTGAAATTCAGGCGGGTGCCGTCGATCAGGTCGACGCCCGTCTGCGCGAGCCCCTTCCCGTAAGTCGGCATGCCGAGCAGCTTCGCGCGGCCGAGATCCTTCAGCGCTGCCGCGGTCGCCTCGGCGGCCGACGCGCTCTGTCCGTCGACGAGCACGACGAGCGGCACGGTACGCCACCAGTCGTCCGCCTGCAGCGGCGCGAGCGGGTCCTGCCCGTGCATGACCGGCAATTCGTAATCGGGCCAGTTGGTCGTGTAGCGGCGGCGGTTCGCGTCGCCGCGCTCGACCGTCACCATCGCGGTGCGGTCGCGGCCCGTGAACAGCGCGGTGATGCCGATCGCCGCATTGAGCGCGCCGCCGCCGTTGATGCGCAGGTCGAGGATCACGCCTTTCACAGGCGGGCCCGCGCGGCGTGCGGCCTGCACCGCGTCGATGTAGTCGCCGACCGCCGGTTCGGGGAAGCTCGACAGCCGCGTGTACAGGATGTCGCCGTCGAGCCGTTTCGCGGTCGCCGGATGCGGCTTGAGGATCGTCCGCACGGGCGCGAAGCTCAGCACCGCGTGCGACGGGCCGCGCTGGACCGTGAGCTTCAGCGGCACGCCCGCGTCGCCCTTGGAGAGTTTGGCCAGGTCGGCGGGGTCGATGCCGACGACGCTCGTATCGTTCATCGCGACGACCAGATCGTCCGGACGCACGCCGGCTTTTTCCGCGGGCGCGTCGGGAATCACGTCGACGATGTGCAGCCCGTCGGGCCGTGTCTCGAACACGATGCCGATGCCGGGCATGCCGTCGCGGGCGCGCCGTTCGTCGTCGCGCCGCTCCTGCTCCTCCTTCGCGTCGAAGAAACGCGCGTACGGCAGCGTCTTGATTCCCGCGTGGGTCGTTGCGTCGAGCAGCGCGCCGATGTCGATGTCGGTCAGGTGCTGTTTCTTGAGCACTTCGATAGCCGCCTTGAGCTCGCAGATCTGCGGCTCCCAGTCGGGCGGGCAGGGCGATGGTGGTTGGGCGGCGGGCGAGGAAGAGGGTGCAGAAGCGGTCGGGGCGGACGCCGGCTGTTGCGCCCCGACGGATGACGCACACGGCAGGAGCGCGGCCGTGACGGCTGCGCAAACGGCAAGGCGAAGAACGACACGCGTGGGAGGCATCATCGGGACCGCACGTTTGAACGGAGGGCGAAGGTGCTGTCCTGCCGACGCACAGCCGTCGGGCGGCGCGGCGGGACGGTCACGATTGTAGCCGACGCGCGTGACGGGGCAGGGCGAGCGGGCGGCGCGATGTACGTCGGGTGGCGCGGGTAAAAAAAAGCCGGCCCAACCGGGCCGGCTTTTCGTCTGTGCCGAAGCAGCGTGGCGCTTAAACCTGTGCGCCTGCGTTCGGATCATCCGGATCGTGCGCGGACTTCTTTTCCTTGATCAGGTCTTCGCGCTTGATGCCGAGCCACATCGCGAGCGAGCCCGCGACGAACACCGACGAGTAGATGCCGAACATGATGCCGACCGTCAGCGCGAGTGCGAAGTAGTGCAGCGTCGGACCGCCGAAGAAGAACATCGACAGCACCATCATTTCGGTCGACGTGTGCGTGATGATCGTACGCGACATCGTGGTCGTGATCGCGTGGTTGATCACTTCCTGCACGCTCATCTTGCGTTCGCGGCGGAACGTTTCGCGGATCCGGTCGAAGATGACGACCGACTCGTTGACCGAGTAGCCGAGCACCGCGAGGATGGCCGCGAGCACCGCCAGCGAGAACTCCCACTGGAAGAACGCGAAGAAGCCGAGAATGATCACGACGTCGTGCAGGTTGGCGATGATGCCGGCCACTGCGTACTTCCACTCGAAGCGGAACGACAGGTAGATCACGATGCCGATCACGACGCACGCAAGCGCGAGCAGGCCGTCGGTCGCGAGCTCCCGGCCGACCTGCGGGCCGACGAACTCGACGCGCTGCAGCGTGACGTCCGGGCTCTGCGCCTTCAGCGCGCCCATCACCTGGTCGCTCTGCTGCGCGGACGTGAGGCCTTCCTTCAGCTGCAGGCGAATCAACACGTTGCGCGACGTGCCGAAGTTCTGCACCTGCGCGTCGGCATAGCCGAGCTTGCCGAGCGTCGCGCGCACGGGTTCGAGTTCAGCGGCTTGCTGGTACTGCACCTCGATCACCGTCCCGCCGGTGAATTCGACGGACAGGTGCAGCCCGCGGTGGAACAGGAAGAACACGGCGGCGAGGAACGTGACCAGCGAGATCACGTTGAACACCAGCGCGTGCCGCATGAACGGAATGTCTTTACGGATGCGGAAAAATTCCATGATTCGTCTCCGGGGCCTTATTGGGTCGAGCCCGGTTTCTTCGGCGACACGCCTTGCTGCGCGCGATTGCGCAGCTGCGGCTTGCCGGCGGCGCGCGGCGCGTTGCCCTTGGCGGGCGCGGCGAGCTTCGCGGCACGTGCGGTGTCGGTCGATTCGTCTGCGTCGGAGAACGATGCGGCGGCAGCGGCGCCTTCCGGCTTCCACACCTGGCCGATCGCGAGCGACTTCAGCTTCTTGCGGCCGCCGTACCAGAGGTTGACGATCCCGCGCGAGAAGAACACCGCGGAGAACATCGACGTCAGGATACCGAGGCAGTGCACGATTGCGAACGCGCGAACCGGGCCCGAGCCGAACGCGAGCAGCGCGAGGCCGGCGATCAGCGTCGTGACGTTCGAGTCGAGAATCGTCGCCCAGGCATGCGCGTAGCCGGCCTGAATCGCGGTCTGCGGCGGCTGGCCGGCGCGCAGTTCTTCACGCACGCGCTCGTTGATCAGCACGTTCGAGTCGATCGCCATACCGAGCGCGAGCGCGATAGCGGCGATACCGGGCAGCGTCAGCGTCGCCTGCATCAGCGACAGCACGGCGACGAGCAGCAGCAGGTTCACCGACAGGCCGATCACCGACACCACGCCGAACAGCATGTAGTACGCGATCATGAACACGGCGATCGCGCAGAAGCCCCAGATCACCGAGTGGACGCCCATCTTGATGTTGTCGGCGCCGAGGCTCGGGCCGATCGTGCGTTCCTCGATGATGTCCATCGGCGCTGCGAGCGAACCGGCGCGCAGCAGCAGCGCGAGGTCGGCCGCGGCCTGCGGCGTCGGCTGGCCCGTGATCTGGAAGCGGTCGCCGAGTTCCGACTGGATCGTCGCAACCGTCAGCACTTCGCCCTTGCCCTTCTCGAACAGCACCATCGCCATCGGCTTGCCGATGTTCTCGCGCGACACCGCGCGCACCGAGCGGCCACCCGCCGAATCGAGGCGGATGTTGACCGACGGACGCTGGTGATCGTCGAAGCCGGCCGATGCATCGATGATGCGGTCGCCCGTGAAGATCACTTCCTTCTTCAGCAGCACCGGCGCCTGGTTGCCCTGCGTGAACAGCTCTTCACCCGGCGGCACCGGATCGTTCGGGTTCGGGTGCGTGTTGATCGGGTCGGCGAGGCGCGCTTCGAGCGTCGCGGTGCGGCCGATGATGTCCTTCGCCTTCGCGGTGTCCTGCACGCCCGGCAGCTCGACGACGATGCGGTCGCTACCTTGCTGCTGCAGGATCGGCTCGGACACGCCGAGTTCGTTCACGCGGTTGTGGAGCGTCGTCAGGTTCTGCTTGAGCGCGGCGTCCTCGACGGACTTCTGCACGGCCGGCGTAAACGTGCCGACGACCTGCGTGCCGCCACCGCCGGGCTGGGTCGCCCATTGCAGTTCGGTGATCGACAGCGCGAGCACCTTGCGGGCGTCTTCCGCCGTCTGCGCATCGCTGAAGTTGACGACCACGGACTGGTCGACGCGGCTCACGCCACCGTCGCGGATGTTCTTGTCGCGCAGCAGCGTGCGCGCGTCGGACGCGTCGGAATCGAGCTTCTTCGTCAGCGCGCCCGTCATGTCGACCTGGAGCAGGAAGTGGACGCCGCCACGCAGGTCGAGGCCGAGATACATCGGCAGCGCGTGCAGGGCAGTCAGCCAGCGCGGCGACGCGCTCTGCAGGTTCAGGGCGACGACGTACTGCGGATCGTTCGGGTCGGAATTCAGCGACTTCTGCAGCAGGTCCTTGACGCGCAGCTGCGTATCGGTGTCCTTCAGGCGCACGCGGATGTTCGCGTTGGTCGCCGTGTTCTCGAAGGTGACGTCGTCCGGCGTGATCTGCGCGGACGCGAGCGCCGATTCGACCTGGGTCAGCGTGGTCGAGTCGAGCTTGACCGTGGCCTTGCCGCTCGACACCTGCACCGCCGGCGCTTCGCCGAAGAAGTTGGGCAATGTGTACAGAAGGCCGATGGCGAGCGCCACGACCATCACGACATATTTCCAGAGTGGATAACGATTCATGAGGGAGCCGAACGGGTGGTTGGCGTGAAAGCGTCGCGTCCGGCGCCGCGGCGGCCCGCTCTCTCAGGCGGGCACGGCGCGGGGAGCCGGACGCTCGGTGAAGGGCTTACAGCGACTTGATCGTGCCCTTCGGCAGAATGGTCGTGACCGCAGCCTTCTGCACGGTGATTTCGGTGCCTTCGGCGATTTCGACGCCGATGTAGCCTTCGGTGACCTTCGTCACCTTGCCCACGAGGCCGCCGCTCGTGACGACTTCGTCGCCCTTGGCCATGGCCGCGAGCATGTTGCGATGCTCCTTCTGACGCTTCATCTGCGGACGGATCATGATGAAGTAGAGCACGGCAAACATCAGGATGAGCGGCAGGAAGCTCATCAGGCTCGATTCGGCGCCACCGGCACCTTGGGCGAACGCGTTGGAAATGAACGGCACGTTGGTCTCTCCGTAAGGGAAGATCGAAAAATAAGCCGGTTATTCTACCACCGGCCCCATGCGCAAACGGATCGGCAAATGCGCTTTCGGATCAAGCTGTTAAAGCGCGAACCGGTACCGTTGCGACTTGTTTGGAAAGGTAATTGTAATATTTGGCAGTCGGGTTCGACAGTCGGGACGCTTTATTTAGTACACGTCCCATGTGACGGGCCGCCCATCGGGCCGCCCGTGCGCCTGCCGGCCCGTCAGTCGACGCCTCTGGCGCGATCCTCCGCGAAGCGCTGGCGGAACGCGTCGAACGTGTGGGTCTCGATCGCTTCGCGGATCTCGCTCATCAGCTGCAGGTAGTAGTGCAGGTTGTGGATCGTGTTGAGCTGCGCGCCGAGGATCTCGCCGACGCGGTGCAGGTGATGCAGGTAGCCGCGCGAGAAGTTCTGGCACGTGTAGCACGTGCAGCTCGCGTCGAGCGGTTTCAGCGAGTTCTTGTGCGTCGCGTTGCGGATCTTCACGTCGCCGAAGCGCGTGAACAGCCAGCCGTTGCGCGCGTTGCGGGTCGGCATCACGCAGTCGAACATGTCGACGCCGTTGGCGACGCCCTCGACCAGGTCCTCCGGCGTGCCGACGCCCATCAGGTAGTGCGGCTTGTTGGCCGGCAGCTTCGGGCCCACGTGGCGCAGCACGCGCATCATGTCTTCCTTCGGCTCGCCGACCGACAGCCCGCCGATCGCGAGGCCGTGGAAGCCGAGTTCCGCGAGGCCCGCGAGCGATTCGTCGCGCAGGTCCTCGAACATCCCGCCCTGGACGATCCCGAACAGCGCGTTCGGGTTGCCGAGCCGGTTGAACTCGTCGAGCGAGCGCTTCGCCCAGCGCAGCGACATGCGCATCGAGTCGGCCGCTTCCTTGTGCGTGGTCGGCACGCCGTTGGTCGCGTACGGCGTGCATTCGTCGAACTGCATCACGACGTCGGAGTTCAGCACCTTCTGGATCTGCATCGACACTTCCGGCGACAGGAACAGCTTGTCGCCGTTGATCGGTGACGCGAACGTGACGCCGTCCTCGGTGATCTTGCGCAGGTCGCCGAGCGAGAACACCTGGAAGCCGCCCGAGTCGGTCAGGATCGGCTTGTTCCAGCCCATGAAGGCATGCAGGCCGCCGTGCGCGTCGATCGTGTCGAGGCCCGGGCGCAGCCACAGGTGGAACGTGTTGCCGAGGATGATCTGGGCCTTGATCTCGTGCAGCTCGCGCGGCTGGATCGCCTTCACGGTGCCGTACGTGCCGACCGGCATGAAGATCGGCGTCTCGACCACGCCGTGGTTGAGCTTCACGCGGCCGCGGCGCGCATGGCCGTCGGTCGTCAGCAGTTCGAATTCGAGCCCGTTCGCCGGGCGGTCCTGCACGGGGGCGTGCGTATCGTGGGATGAACCTTCGGTCATCGCGTCATTCTCCTCGCTACCGGAAAACAGTCCGGCGCAGGTTGGAAACGCCGCCGGAAGCCGGCGGCGGGGAAAAATCGGGTGCGCGCCATCGTAGCGCGCGCAGCGGGAAAACGGGGCACGGCGGCCGCGCGGTGCGCGGGCCGTCGCGCATGCCGCGCTTACGCGAGCGGCGCCTCCGGCGTGTCGCGCCGCGTGAGCAGCATCGCATCGCCGTAGCTGAAGAAGCGGTAGCGCTGCTCGATCGCGTGGCGGTACGCGGCGCGGATCGTCTCGACGCCCGCGAACGCGGACACCAGCATCAGCAGCGTCGACTTCGGCAGGTGGAAGTTCGTCACGAGCCGGTCGACCACGCGGAAACGATAGCCGGGCGTGATGAAGATGTCGGTCTCGGCCTGCGTGGCCGCGAGCGGGCGACCCGCTTCGTCGGCCGCGCGCGCCGCGGCTTCGAGCGCGCGCATCGACGTCGTGCCGACCGCGATCACATTGCCGCCGCGTGCGCGGGTCGCGGCGATCTTGTCGACGAGCGACTGCGGCAGGTCGTACCACTCGCTGTGCATCTTGTGCTCGGCGATGTTGTCGACACGCACCGGCTGGAACGTGCCGGCGCCGACGTGCAGCGTCAGCGTCGCGCGCTCGACGCCCATCGCGTCGAGCCGGTCGAGCATCGGCTGGTCGAAGTGCAGCCCGGCGGTCGGCGCGGCGACCGCGCCCGGATTGCTCGCGTAGACGGTCTGGTACCGCGTCTCGTCGGTCGCGTCCGGATCGTGCTCGATATAGGGCGGCAGCGGCAGGCGGCCGTACTGCTCGATCAGGTCGAGGCACGGCTCGGGGAAGTTCAGCGTGAAGAACGGGTCGACGCGCTCGCCGACCGTCACGTCGAACGCATCGGCGAGGCGCAGCGTCGTGCCGGCGCCCGGCGACTTGCTCGCGCGGATCTGCGCGAGCGCCGTGTGCGTGCCGGTCACGCGCTCGATCAGCACCTCGATCTTGCCGCCGCTGGCCTTCTGGCCGAAGAAGCGCGCCTTCAGCACCTTGGTATCGTTGAAGACGAGCAGGTCGCCGGCCGAAATGCACGACGGCAGCTCGGTGAAATGGCGGTCGACCAGGCGTGCGGGCGCGACGGTGCCGTCGACCTCGAGCAGGCGGCTCGCGGTGCGATCGGGCAGCGCGGTTTGGGCAATCAGCTCGGGCGGCAGATTGAAATCGAAATCGGAAAGCGTGAACATGCGGGCTGGTTCGAAGCGGCCGGCGGGCGTCGCCGGCAGGGCGGAAACGCGTAAATGGGGCGCGCGAGCCGCTATGATGACGGGATGCGCGGCCTGGCCGGCGTCGTTCGTTCGGACGACGTGAAAGCCGCTATTGTACTTGCCTTGCGAAGCACCCAGACGATCCGATGCCTGTGTCACCACGCCGTTCCCCCGCTGCCGTTGCCGATTCCGCCGATCCGTTCGACGCGGAGGATGTCGCGCTACCCGCGCAAAGCGCGGGGGAGCGTGGTTCCGCGGAGCGTGCCGCACCGCGCCGCGCCGGCCCGAAGC
>NZ_JAAGPE010000231.1:0-15173 GCF_017104605.1 Burkholderia sp. Ac-20384
CGACGGGCGGGCCGCGAGGCGCTGCGGATCGGCGCAGCGCGGTGGGGGGAGCGTAGCCGGTGCGCCGCGAGCGAGCGGCGCGGGCGAATCGTCAGGCGTAGTCGGCGGCCATCACCGCCTGCGGTGCCACGCGCAGGATCGGCGCCGCGTCGTGGCGCTCGACGTGCGTCATCGCCGCACCGAACAGCACCAGGCGATAGCCGACCGCGTAGATCGGGATGATGCGCAGGTTCTTGTCGTGATCGAGCTGCAGCTTCGAACGGATACGCGAGATATGGGTGTCGAGCGTGCGCGACGACACGCCGAGTTCACGGCCCCACACGGCTTCCTGGATTGCCTGCCGCGGCACGATCTTGTTCATGTTGTCGAGCAGGAATTCGACGACGTCGAATTCACGCGGCGTGACATCAATGATCTTGTTGTCGATTTCGATCGTGCGGCGCACGAAGTTGATTTTTATGTTGTCGATGTACAGGTATTTGCAATCCATGGTGGCCCTCGCATGTCCATAAAGGAGTGTTTGCGGGACCTATGCTGCAACTTCCGGGCCAGGGAGAAGATCGTCAGTAATCGAAAGCCGACGGCACCGCCGCAGGCGGCGCGGCAGCCTTGAATTTAAAAGAATTTTTAACGGGAGGCGCGCGGCGGACAAAAAAGGGGCCGGGGCAACGGTGAAGGATTGTTACGTAGCATCGGCGGGCGACGTTACGGGCGTTACGTCCGACGTAACGTGTGGGGCCGGGCGGGGAACGGGGTCGGCGGAACGTCGCTGCGGCCGGATGGCGAACCCTGCATCGAACCCTGCAAGGGGTGATGAATTCTCTATATAAATCAATGAATTACGAGCGATTTTTGCCGACATCGAACCCTGCATCGATCGCGCCAGGCAAAAAAACGCCGGCCGCAAGACGTCTCCGCCCCGCGGCCGGCGTTCCGGTTCATCGTCAAGCCTTCGCGCTATCCGCCGAATCGAACGGCAGCACGTAATGCCGCTTGCCCGTCGCCGCGAAGATCGCGTTCGCGACAGCCGGCCCGACCGGCGCGACGCCCGGCTCGCCGACCCCGGTCGGCGCTTCGGCCGACGGCACGATGTGCACCTCGACCTTCGGCATTTCGGCCATCCGCAGCACGTGGTAGCCGTCGAAGTTGCGCTGCTCGACCTGGCCGTCCTTCAGCGTGATCGCGCTGTGCATCACCGCGCCGAGCCCGAAGCCGATGCCGCCCTCCATCTGCGCGGCGACGATGTCGGGATTGATCGCGATCCCGCAATCGACCGCGCACACCACGCGCTCGACCTTCACCTTGCCGTCCGCGTCGACCGACACCTCGGCCACTTGCGCGACATAGCTCTTGAACGCCTCGGCGACCGCGATCCCGCGCCCGCGGCCTTTCGGCAGCGGTTTGGCCGGATCCCAGCCGGCCTTCTGCGCGGCCAGGTCCAGCACCGCGCGCATGCGCGGTTCCTTCTCGAGCAGGTCGCGGCGGAACGCGTACGGATCCTTGCCGGCGGTGTGCGCGGCTTCGTCGATGAACGCCTCGACCGCGTACGCCGTGTGCGAGCTGCCGACCACGCGCCACCACAGCACGGGCAGGCCGACCTTGGTGGTGGTGAGCTCGACCGACACGTTCGGCACCGCGTACGGCAGGTTCGCCGCGCCCTCGACCGAGGTGGCGTCCACGCCGTTCTTCACCATGAACGCCTCGAACGGTGTGCCGGCGAGGATCGACTGGCCGACGATCCGGTGGCGCCAGCCGACCAGCTTGCCGTCCGCCGTCAGCCCCGCGTCGAGCTTGTGGAAGTACATCGGCCGGTAGAAGCCGCCCTGGATGTCGTCCTCGCGCGTCCACTGCAGCTTGACGGGCTTGCCGTCCGCGCCGAGCGCCTTCGCGATCGACACGGCCTCGACCACGTAGTCCGACCACGCGTTCGCGCGCCGGCCGAAGCTGCCGCCTGCGTACAGCGTGTGGATCTGCACCTGCTCGGGCGTCAGGCCGGCCGTCCTGGCCGCGTTGGCCTGGTCGACCGTCTGGAACTGGTCGCCGGCCCAGATCTCGCAGCTGTTCGCCGTCAGCTTGACGACCGCGTCGAGCGGTTCCATCGGCGCGTGCGCGAGATACGGGAATTCGTACGTTGCGCTGATCTTGCGCGCCGCGCCCGTGATCGCCGCATCGGCATCGCCATCCTTGCGTGCCGACGTGCCCGGCTTGTCGGCGAGCTGCCGGTATTCGCGCATGATCTCGTCGGAGCCGCGCTTTTCGGCGTTCGTTTCGTCCCATTCGACCTTCAGCGCGTCGCGGCCCTGTTTCGCGGCCCAGAAGCCGGTCCCGACGACCGCGACGCCACCGGGCACCTGCACGACCGACACGACGCCCGACACGGCCTTGGCCGCCGTCGCGTCGAACGACTTCACCTTCGCGCCGAAGCGCGGCGGGCGCTGCAGCAGCGCGACGCGCATGCCGGGGAAGGTCGTGTCGAGCGTGAAATGCGCGGTCCCGTTCGATTTGGCCGACGCGTCGACACGCGGAATCCGGTGCCCGATCAGCTTGAAATCGGCCGGCTGTTTCAGCGTGACCTTGTCGGGCACCGGCAGCTTCGACGCATCGGCGACGAGTGTGCCGTACGCGGCCGTCTTGCCGCTCTTCGCATGCGTGACGACGCCATTGGCCGTCGTCAGCTCGCTCGCCGGCACTTTCCAGCGGGCCGCCGCGGCCGAGACCAGCATCGCGCGAGCCTTGCCGCCCGCTTCGCGCAGTTGCTGCCACGAGTTCGACATGGCCGAGCTGCCGCCCGTACCCTGCATCGTGCCGAACGCGAGGTTCGCGTAGCGTTTCGCATCGGCGGGCGCGCTCTCGACGCGCACGTGCGACCAGTCGGCGTCGAGCTCCTCGGCGACGATCGTCGCGATGCCTGTATATGCGCCCTGGCCCAGTTCGACGTGCTTCGCGATGACCGTGACGGCGCCGTCGGGCGTGATGCGCAGGAATGCGTTCGGCGCGAAGTCGGCGGCGGGCGCGGTCGCCGCAAGCGCGCGACGGCCGAGGCCGGCCCATTCGAAGCCGATGGTCAGGCTGACGGCGGCCGCGGCGCCGGCGGCTTTCAGGAACGTGCGGCGCGACGGACGCACCGAACCGGTGTTGTCGAGTTCGATCGTCATGGTCAGGCTCCCAGCGTCGCGGCCGCGTCGTGGATCGCCGCCCGGATGCGGGCGTAGGTCGCACAGCGGCACAGGTTGCCGTTCATCGCGGCGTCGATGTCCGCGTCGGTCGGCTTCGGGTTCTGTTCGAGCAGCGCGGTGGCCGACATGATCTGGCCGGACTGGCAGTAGCCGCACTGCGGCACCTGCAGCTTGACCCAGGCGGCCTGCACGGCGTGCGCGGGCTTGCTCTGCAGGCCTTCGATCGTCGTGATGTGCTTGCCCGCGATGCCGGCAAGCGGCAGCACGCACGAGCGGACGGCCTGGCCTTCGAGATGCACGGTGCACGCGCCGCACTGCGCCATGCCGCAGCCGAACTTCGTGCCGGTCAGTCCCGCGTGTTCGCGAATCGCCCAGAGGACGGGCATCGACGGATCGGCGTCGAGCGTGACGTTCTTGCCGTTCAGGACAAACGAGGTAGGCATTTTGATTGTCTCCGTGGGGAAAACCCGGCATGCGCCCGGTTAGCGGGCAGTGTGCGCGAGCAGCCGATTTTTGCGTCTACCCAATCCTGCAAATTTATTGAACAATCCTGCAAATCCCCGGCAGGTCGCGGGTGGTTTCGCTATGCTCCCGCGACATGAGGAAATCTATCGAGGACGCGTCATGGACATGACCGATATCGTGACGTCGCGCGAATCCGGGCGGCGCGAGCTGGCGATGCTGATCAGCCGCTTCGCACCGGCGGACGGCTCGCATTCGACGGCCGTGCCGGGTTTGATGCTGCACCGGCACACGCGCCCGGTCGATATGGGCTGCGGCGTGTCGCGGGCCGCACTCGTGATTGCCGCACAGGGCGCGAAGCGCGTGATCGTGGCCGGACAGGCTTACGAATACGACACGCAGAATTGCCTGATTACATCGATCGATTTACCAATCCTGTCGCGCGTGACCCGCGCGTCGCCGGACGCGCCGTACCTGTGCCTGTCGCTGACGCTTGATCCGCAGCGCATCGTCGAGCTCGCGGCCGAGATGCGGTTGCCCGAACCCGATGCGGGCCCCGAAGGCGAGGGGATCGCGCTCGCCGAACTGACGCCGCCGCTGCTCGATGCCGCGCTGCGGCTGATGCGGCTGCTCGATACGCCAGCCGACATTGCGGTCGTCGCGCCGCTGATCGAAAAGGAACTGCTGTACCGGCTGATGACGAGCGGGCAGGGCACGCGGCTGCGGCACATGGCGATCGCGGGCAGCCAGACGCACCGGATCGCGCGCGCGATCGAATGGATCCGCGACCACTTCGCGGAGCCGATGCGCGTCGAGTCGCTCGCGCAGGCGGTCAACATGAGCGTGTCGTCGCTGCACCATCATTTCAAGCACGTGACGACGCTGAGCCCGCTGCAGTACCAGAAGCAGCTGCGGCTGCACGAGGCGCGACGGCTGCTGCTGCGGCAGGGCGGCGATGTCGGGTCGGTGGCCGCCGTCGTCGGCTATGAAAGCGCGTCGCAGTTCAGCCGCGAATACAGCCGGCTGTTCGGCGCGCCGCCGATGCGCGACGTCGTGCAGTTGCGGAAGAAGGAACTGCTCGGCTGACGGCGCACCGCTGACGCGCCGTCGTTCACCGCGCATTTCACCTGGCGACCACCGTCGTCTGCAGGAACGCCGGCGCGATCCGCCAGTCCGGCACGTAATGCGCCGGCCACGCGCCGGGCGTATCGACCGCGTTGAAATACACGACGGCCTTCAGCAGCGGATAGCGCCACAGCGAGCGCTGGAATTCGTCGAGTTCCTCGCGCTTGCGCGAATTCGATCCGTCGATGCCCAATTCGGTGACCATCACCGGCAGCCCGTAGTCGGTCACCCGCTCGTACTTGGTCCGCAGGATGCTCGCGGCGGACGCGTGGCCGCCGGCCGGCCAGATCGCGCAGCGCGGGCAGTCGAACACGGACAGGCCGATGTCGTCCACATAGCGGCGGCCCGGGAAATAGTCGTCGAGGTTCCGGTTGCCGGCCGGCGACCACACGAAGCGGAGCTGGTCGGTCATCGTGCGGCAGGTGGTGACGACCCGCCGGTACGCATCCACGTAGGCCGACGCATCGCCGATGGCCCACGGGTAGCGTCCGGTGTCGGCCTCCATCTCGTGGCCCCAGCGCACGAACACGGGGCCCTTCAACGCGGCGAGCGCCGAGCAGGCGGCCGCGATCCGCGCGTCGTAGCGCCCGTGCGCGATATCCTCGAGCAGTGCGCCTTGCCGCGTGTCGCCGGCCGCCCAGGGCTCGATGGTCAGGATCAGCGAGCGGTTGCGCGCCTGCGCGCTCCGGTATGCATCGTCGATTTCCGCGCGGACGTCGGGCGCGTTCCACGACACGAACACATGGTCGAACGCGAGATCCCGATCGGCCGCGAGCGTCTGCTCGGGATCGTAGGCGCCGAGTTCGGGCTGCTTCACCGGTTCGCCCGGCACGGGCGCGACCACGGCCGGCAGACCCGAGCGCCACATCATCGCCTGCCAGCCTTTCGGCGCGCGCAGCCCGATACCCGACAACAGTATCGCGAGCGCGAACACGAACAGCGCGTTGCGCACGGGCAGGCGGCTGAAGAACATCTGCCTGAATGCCGACCACTCGAGCCCTTGCTCCCTGCCGTGATTCACGGTGATGACTGCCGCGATCACGAGATACAGGATGCTCGTCAGCGTCGAGAACAGGTAGAAGCCGGCCGCGTTGCGCGGATTCTCGACCGTGACGACGGGCAGGCTGCAGAACAGCGAGATCAGCAGGTACGGGGCAACCACGCGCAGCGGCGCGTCCTGCTCGATCGTGCCGCCTTTCGGCGTGACCTTGAACGGAAATTCCTTGCCGCGCACGCAGTCGAACACCGCCGACGCGCAGCCGAGCACGACCCACGGCCAGCGCGCGAACACGAACGACAGCCCTTCCCACGACAGCAGCTTCGTATTCAGCGGCCGGCACGACTGGGTCGAATGCGTGGCCCAGGTCACGACGCACAGGATCAGCACGGTCAGCGGCAGCGCGTAGGTGAGGTACGTGAGGTAATCGACGTGTGCCCACACGCGGCCGGTAAGCAGCGCGACGACTGGAATCACGACGCTGCCGGCCATCGCGAGCGCGCATAGCGGGTACCACAGCTGGCAGAACAGGAACTGCGCCTTCAGCTTCAGCGGCAGCCCCATGAAATAGTGGCGCGTGTACCGCAGCATGATGATCATCACGCTCTTTGACCACTGGAATTCCTGCGTGGCCAGGTCGCCGAACGTGCGCGGCCCTTCGCCGTTCGCGATCGCGTTCAGCGCATGCATGCCGCGCCAGCCCTTCGAATTGAAGATCATCGTGGTCGAGTGATCCTCGGCGAGCTCGGGCCCGAGCCCGCCGATCTCGCGCAGCGCGCGGCAGCGCACCGCATAGTGCGAGCCGATGCACAGCGGCGCGAGGCCGCTCGCGTAGCCGGCCTGCATCGTGCCGTGCAGCGGCCCCTCGACGTTCACGCGCCCGCGTGCGCTCCAGCTCCCGGCCGCGTTGCTGTCGCAGATGCTCGGCGCCGACACGTAGCCGACTTCCGGATCGACGAACGGCCGCAGCATCTCCTCGAGATAGGTGCGGGTCGGCACGTGGTCGGCATCGAGCTGCGACACGAAATCGTAGTTGTCGTACCCGTACATGTCGTAGAAGTACGCGAGATTGCCTTCCTTGCACTTGGTGCGGCGCGGCCAGCTCGTCCGGTGGTACGCGGCAACGCCGCGCCGCGTCGACACGAACACGCCGTGCTCGCGGCACCAGTCGAGCGTCTCCGGCGACGGGTCTTCATCGGCGAGCCACGTATCGTGCGGGTAGGTCTGGTCGAGCATCGCGAGCAGCGTCGTGCGGACGATGTCGAACGGCTCGGACGGCGCCTTGGTGACGACCATCGCGACGCGCCAGTCGCGCGGTACCGGCAGCGCGGGATTCGGCACGACCGCCGAGCGGATGATGAAGATGAAGTAGCCGGGAATGAAGGTGGTCCAGAACAGCACGAAGCAGTTGACGCCGAAGCGGAACGCGTCGACGTAGTGCTCGTCGCGCAACCACCAGCGCCAGAAGATGCCCAGCGCGACGAACCAGCACAGCGCGAGGATGTGGAAGACGATCTTGCTCCCGCTGTCCATCAACGGGACGAGGAGCGGGACGTCCGCGTTCATCGGGGCGGTGCGATCCGCTTCGGCGTCGGTGGTCTCGGTGGTGTCGGCGGTATCCGGCGCAGGGCCGCCGGCAAGCGACGCAACCAGCTTCTTCATGGTGTTCTCCCGTCAAGGTCAGATCATCAGTCTTGAAGCAGGCCGCGCTGCGGCCGGGTGTCCTTGTTCGCGTGCTGTTGTTCCGGTGCCGGGTCGGCCGGCGTGCGTTCGCCGCATGAGCGGCCCACGCGTTCGTAGCGGCGAAAGCCGCTGTCGACAGCGAGCCGTTCGCTGAACAGGTTGCGCATGTCGAGCATCACGGGATCGGCCATGTGATCCGCGAGGTCGGCGAGATCGAGTGCCTCGAACGCCTTCCATTCGGTCATCACGACGACGGCGTCCGCGCTGCGCACCGCATCGATCGCGGAGCCCTCCATGAACACCTGCGGCAGCAGCCGCGTCGCTTCGTGCGGACGCGCCGGGTCGTATGCGCGGATATGCGCGCCCGCGCCGACGAGCAGCTGGATCACGTCGATGCTCGGGCTTTCGCGCACGTCGTCGGTCTGGCCTTTGAACGTGAGGCCGAGCACCGCGATGCGCTTGTCCTTGATCGAGCCGCCGCAGGCCTTCTCGATGCGGCGCAGGATCTGCTCCTTGCGCAGCGCATTCGATTCGATCGCCGCGCTGACGATGCGCAGCGGCACCGCATGTTCGGAAGCCGTCGCCTTCAGTGCGCGCGTGTCCTTCGGAAAGCACGAGCCGCCCCAGCCGGGGCCGGCCTTCAGGAACGATGCGCCGATGCGGCGGTCGAGGCCCATGCCGTTCGCGACCAGTTCGACATCGGCGCCGACGGCTTCGCACAGGTCCGAGATCTCGTTGATGTAGCTGATCTTCACCGCGAGGAATGCATTCGCCGCGTATTTCACGAGTTCGGCCGTTTCGATCTCGGTTGCAAGCACGAGATGGCCCATCGCTTCCAGCGGCGCATAGATGGCCTTCATGATCTCGATCGCACGAGGATGCTCGGCGCCGAACACGACGCGGTCCGGGTGCATGAAATCGTCGATCGCCGACCCTTCGCGCAGGAACTCCGGATTCGATGCGATCGCCGCGTCGATGCCGTCCGGCGCGCAGCGTTCGACGATCTGCTTGACGATCCGGTTGGTGCCGACCGGCACGGTCGACTTCGTGATGACGACCGCGAAACCGGTCAGGTTCGACGCGATCTCCCGCGCGGCCGCCTCGACGTACTGCAGGTCTGCCTGGTCGGTGCCCGGCAGCGTCGGCGTGCCGACCGCGATGAATACCGCGTCCCGATCGCACACGCTCGCCGCGAGGTCGCTGCTGAAGCGCAGCGTGCCGCGTTCGACGTTGCGTGCGACGACGGCGTCGAGGCCCGGTTCGTAGATCGGCATGCGGCCGTCGTTCAGCGCGTCGATCTTGCCGCGATTGTTGTCGATGCAGACGACGTCATGCCCGAGATCCGCAAAGCACGCGCCGCTGACCAGCCCGACGTAGCCCGTGCCGACGATGGCGATCCGTACCTTCATGGTGATTCCCCTGCGTGGCGTTCAAGGAAACTTGCTTACTTGCCGGCTTCGAATTGCAGTGCTTTCTGAAACCACGCCGCGGCGTGTTCGACCATCGGTTCGATCGCGGTGAAACGCGGCCGCCAGCCGAGCACGAGCGCGGCTTTCGTGGCGTCGGCGTACAGCTCGGGCGGGTCGCCCGGGCGGCGCGCGGCCGTCACCGTCGGCACGCGGCGGCCCGTCACGGCTTCGACGGCGCGCAGTGCGTCGAGTACCGACGTTCCTTTGCCGGTGCCGAGATTCAGTGCGACGCTGTGGCCGCCGCCGCACAGATAGGCGGTCGCTTTCAGGTGCGCGTCGGCGAGGTCGCTGACATGCACGTAATCGCGAATCGCCGAGCCGTCGGGCGTCGGGTAGTCGGCCCCCATCACCTGGAACGCATGGCCGGTGCCGAGTGCCGCGCGAATCGCGAGCGGCAGCGCGTGCGTTTCCGGTTCGTGGCATTCGCCGATCTCGCCGTCAGGGTCCGCACCGGCCGCGTTGAAGTAGCGCAGCGCGACCCACTTCAATCCGTATGCGCGCTCGAAATCGGCCGCCATCCGTTCCATCGCGTACTTCGTGAAGCCGTACGGATTGATCGGCCGCTGCAGCGTGCGCTCCGAGATCGGCAGCCCGTCCGGAATGCCGTACGTCGCGCACGACGACGACATCACGATCCGGCCGACGTCCGCCGCGTGCATCGCGCTCAGCAGCATGCAGGTGCCCGTGACGTTGACCGTGTAGTAGCGGTCGGGCGCGAGCACCGAATCGCCGACGTACGCGAGCGCCGCGAAATGGATCACGACGTCGGGCCGGTGCGCGGCGAACGCCTTCGACAGTGCGTCGCGGTCGAGAATGTCGGCGGTGACGAGCGGTCCCCATCGCACCGCATCGCGATGGCCGGTCGACAGATTGTCGTAGGCGACCGGTTCGTGTCCCGCTGCCGCGAGCGCCTTGCAGGTATGGCTGCCGATATAGCCTGCTCCGCCTGTCACGAGCACTTTCATGCCGTGGCCCCGGTCAGGCGCAGCACCGGCTCGAGCCACAGTTCACGGCTGAAATAGTCGACGGTCCGGCGCAGGCCTTCGTCGAGATCGATGCCCGGCCGCCAACCGAACTCGGTCGACGCGACCGAGATGTCGGGCTTGCGCTGGTGCGGATCGTCGATCGGCAGCGGCCGGAACACGATCTCCGATTTCGAGCCCGTCATCGCGAGCACTTTCTCCGCGAGCTCGATCATCGTGAATTCGCCGGGGTTGCCGATGTTGACCGGGGTGCCGACGTTGCGCTCGGCGCTCATCAGGCAGAAGAAGCCGTCGATCAGGTCGCTGGCGAAGCAGAACGAGCGCGTCTGCTTGCCGTCGCCGTAGATCTCGAGCGGCGCGCCGTTGAGTGCGCCGACGATGAAGTTCGACACGACGCGGCCGTCGCGCGGCGACATCCGCGGGCCGTAGGTGTTGAAAATGCGCGCGACACGCACGTCGATGCCGTGCGTGCGGTAGTAGTCGTAGCACAGCGCCTCGGCCGCGCGCTTGCCTTCGTCGTAGCACGCGCGCGGGCCGATCGTGTTCACGTTGCCGCGATAGGTTTCCGTCTGCGGATGCACGTCCGGGTCGCCGTAGATCTCGCTGGTCGACGCCTGGAACACGCGTGCGCCCGTCTTGCGCGCGAGTGCGAGGCAATGGTTCATGCCGAGCACGTTGGTCATCATCGTATGGACGGGATCGATCTGGTAGGTGGGCGGCGATGCCGCGCACGCGAGATTCCAGATCTCGTCCACCTGCAGTTGCGGCAGGCCGAGCGATACGTCGCCCTTCACGAACTCGAAGCGGCCGGACGCTTTCAGGTCGGCGACGTTGAGCTTGCGCCCCGTCAGCAGGCTGTCGATGCACGTGACGGACGCGCCTTCCATGACCAGGCGTTCGCACACGTAACTGCCGAGAAAGCCGGCGCCGCCCGTCACCAGGACGCGCTGACCGGCGCGCGTCTCGAGCGCGACCCTGTCATTCATGGCTTTCTCCTTCGTCGTTCAGCTCGGGGAACCACACGTCGATCAGTTCGACGGCGGCGCGCACGCGTTCCATCCCGCTGCACGGGTAGCGTTTCGGCAAGCGCCGGTTCGCTCGTGCTGATGTCGACGAAGCGCCGCGACAGGCGCTCCGGTTTCGCTGACTACCCCGTTGATGCTTGAACGACGCACGCGTCGATCGATCGGTGGTGATCTTCATCGCCTTTTCCCCGATACGCTGATTGACGAGCAGGCCGCCGTTCGTGATCTTGTGCCTCGGCGTGCCGCTCGGTGAGAGCCGGAGATCAGGCAATCGGCATGCCATGAACGATGCCGTCACGATGCGCACGGGCGCGGCGCCGAAATTGCCGCGCGATATGTGCGCTTCTGTTTCATGCATGTATCGTGGGGACAGAAAAGCGCGCGGGCCAATGGCCGGGCCGATACGATTCGATACGACGAAACGCACGATAAATCAGGCTTTTGCGGGAATGGCTTCGTCAAACAGGTGTTGATCGTGAATGTTTCATCAATGAGATATGCGCAGATAACGAGTTAAAAACGTTTCCCTCGTGCACTGCGAATCGGACGATTCGGTGCGTGAAAGGCGGAGCGAATGAAAGTGAAAAAATGATGTGCGCTGTTCGGAGGGCGCGAGTTTTCATTTGTTTTAATTATTACGTTGGCACGGAAGTTTTCATTATTACGGCCCATTTCGACGCTCGAGCGGGGTGTGATCCTGTCGGTATTTTCACGGATGAATCAAATTCGTCCGGGTCGTCGGAGGAAACGCGTGCCGAAGCCTCGCCGGAGGCTGCGGGGTCGGGCTCCCGGCGCCCGGCGTCGCGCGTATCGATTCTCGTTTGTGATGGCGCGGGAGGGGGCCGCATACGCTGCGATCCCCGGTTTGCCGGCGGAAATGCCCGCGCCGCCTGCCTTGCGCGGCCGTGCGCTTCTCAAGTTTGAAACACTCGTTCATCTGGCGGTCCGGCACGTGCCTGCAGGCCGGATTCGTCCGTCTAATCCGGCGATTGCGTCGCGGCGCTCAACGATCGCCGAGGGTGTCAAACTGTTATCGCGATACATTCCTGAAACAAAAAATGTCGTTCCGGGCGCTGCGTGCCGTCGTGGCGGCCGTTTGCCGAGCGCAATATGCGGTGGAATATCACGTGGCACGCTGCTTGCGGTATTGGACGCACCGGCGGGCGGTCGACACGAAGTAACGAAGAGGTGGGGCGGCCAACTCGTCAATAAGCAGTCGGGGAAACGGCGATGAAGACCATAAGCAGTAGCTTGATCGGTGCGTACTTAACGCACCAATGGGGTAGTCGGAAAGGCCGGGGTGACGCTCGCGACGCTGTGCCAGCTTCGCGGGTTGCTCTGTCCCGGTTTCTTGCCCGCCGCGCGCTTCGCGTGCTGGCGCGGTTGTCGCGCCGCACGGCAGTCGGGCGACAGCGGTACTCGCTTTCATACAGTTCACCCGGATGGATCAGGCTGTTCGTGCCGGACAGCGTGATGCCGATTCGTCTTCGGTCGTGCAGGGTCGCTTCGATCGCGCCTGGCCCATGCCGGCGCCGGCCGGATTAGATCGAACGCCCGTCGGCCGGATTATCCGGAAGACTTTCTTCGATAGCTCAGGGAGAAGACATGCCACCTGGCTGCAATGCAGGCCCGTTGTCGCCCGGATAAAGGGTGTATTTTCAACGGCGCTGCATTTTGCGGTGGTTAATGTATTCGCGAATTTTCGATTCCGGAAATGGGATGTCGATTAATGACATGCCGTCCGGCGGGGTGTCGAATATCGCAAGCCGGAAAGGTGTGCGCATCGTTCCGGTTTATCAGGCAATGGTGTTTTCGGTGTAGTGACAATGTTCATAAAAATAATAGAAAACACCTACCAAAAAAGTTTGGATAACTAAAAATTGCGAAGCTAAGCTTCGTCTGGCCAAAATCACAAAAAATTGAATTGAAAAGGCATCAGGATTTTTTTAATTAGATAGTGATCCTTAATTTCTAGGATTGCTCAAGTCGGGAAGGTTGATGGCGTGCGATCTTCCTGACTCACTCCGTCCACGCCGTTTTGGAGTCGACCATGAAGAAGCTTCTGATTGCAGCAGCAGTTCTGGCGGTTTCGGGTGCAGCGTTCGCTGGCAGCGGCACGGTGTCGAGCAGCAGCTCGTCGAGCGGCGGCCAAACGATGGCAGGGGTTGCTGGCTTCGGCCATTTCTCCGCAACCGATTCCGGCTCGGCACTCGGTGCAGCCGGCGCAGTTGCAGGCGGCCCGGGCAGCGGTTCGATCTCGTACACGAACCATACCCAAACGTCGACCGTCGGTGGCTTCGGCTTCGGCGGCTCGCAAGCCGGTGGCAACAGCGGTGCAAATGCCGGTTCGATCGGCTGGACGTATCACCACTAAGCCGCGACGCGTAGCGTTCGTCATTGGCTGGCGGTACGGATGCCGGGTTCCGCTCGATGGGGGTTGACCCGGCTCCGCCACCGCCGAACTTACTCACAGCAAGGAATTGCTATGAAAGCCAAAGTCATTTTCGCGACAGCGCTCACCGTCTTAGCGTCGGCTGCATTGGCAGCGGGTTCCTCCACGACCAACCAGACACAATCCGTTGCGGCGGGTGTTTCCGGTTCGGTCCTGGTCGGATCCGGCAGCTATACCAGCAATTCGACTTCGACGGCGGGCGCGAACGCGGGCAGTACGGTGACACCCGCTGGTTCCGCCGGCACGGCATCCGCCTTCCACAACACGACTTCGACGGCCAGCGGTTCGGGCACGAACGGAGGCGCGTTCGCGGCAGGCGGCGGTATCGGTGCCGCAGGCTCGTACGGTGGAAACAGCAGCACGAACGAGAACGCGAATGCGCTGTCGGGCGGGGTGAGCGCCACGATCGTCCTTGGTGCCAATCACTACACGGCGTCGAGTGCGAACGACCAGGGCGTTGCCAACGCGGGTGCCGCTGGGCTGACCGGCAGTGGTGGGTCAGGCGCGATCACGGGTTCGAATCACTACAACTCGTCGACCGTTTGGAGTACCGGTCCGGCCGGGTCGCCGTCCGCATCGGGCGGGAGCCAGGGCAGTGCAAGTGCGACCGGAAGCAGTCATTAGTCAGGTGTGGGGGGGCCAGTTTCCCAGCGACGCTGGTCTCTTTTCCCCACATTGTTGTCACGTAAGGAGTTGGCATGAAGCAGAAACTGATTGCCGCCGCTCTGATGCTCGCGTCTCTGACGGCGTATGGCGCTGACCGTATTGCCAACGACGTGCAATCGAATTTGCAGACGTCAAACAACCCTGACCAGACAACCAAACCGTCAGAACAACAAACGCTTTCTTCGGGCAGTGCCATCGGCGGACCAGACGCCCAGCAGTGGCAGGGCATGTCGGCCGGCTCATGGTCCCAGCTGGGTAACGGCTGGAAACAGTTCGGGGAAGCAGGCAAAGCTGAAGGGAATCAGGGGAATTAGTACGGTTGCCTGGGTGGGAGGTCAAACCTCGTCCGGAGAGTGAAATGAACAGCAACAGGATCAAGGTGGCATGCGCAGCGATGTTCGCGATGACCACGATCGGCGCCCAAGCGCAAACCGCCGATTCGACGTCGAGCGCACAGTCCTCGACGTCGTCGACGGCAGTCAGCCAGGGTGGCGGCTCGAGCATGAACACGAACACCACGAGCTCGCGCGGCGGCAACGCTACCAGCTCCAGCGGGGTTCGCAGCAGCGGCAATTCGAGCGTGAACGTGAACGTGACGATGCCGTCCAGCACGAGCGGCGGCACGAACGTGACGCCGCAGTCGCTGCAGTCATCCGGCGCGCCAGGCACCAACCCGTACAACACCCAGTCAGCGGAAAACGTCAATTACTCGGGTACGCAGACGATCAAGACCAACCCCGCGATCCAGGCGCCGGGCCTCACGACCACGCTGTCCGATACCTGTATGGGGTCGGTGAGCGTCGGCGTGTCGTTTCCGGGGTTCGGCGCGACGGGTGGCACGACGCTTGTCGACCAGGCCTGCGTCCGGCGTCTCGATGCACGTGAATTCCGTGCGATGGGCCTGACCGACGTTGCGCTCGCGCTGCTCTGCCAGAGCGACGCGAACCGGCGTGCAGTTGAAGCGACCGGGCACCTGTGCCCGGGCACGACCGCGCCGCTCGCCCGTTCGAACGTGGCGCCGAGCGTAGAAGCGACGGTGGCCGACGACGTGAAGTATCGCGATCCGATCGTGCGCGACCGCATGGGCTTGCCGCCGCTGGGCGCTGCCGCGCCGGCACCGGCGCAACCCCGCCCC